>WUQV01000146.1 GCA_009889585.1 Candidatus Bathyarchaeota archaeon
TGCTGAATGTATGCTCCTTGCTACTGGTCCACCCCACTCTCCTCCTTGACAAATTAAATCTATGTATATAATGCCCTTAACGCCTAATTCCATCACGACCTTTCCCTTTATGTCTTGAGAAGGAATAGGGAAGAAAACGGCGTTAGCCTTCGACAGCTTACCTCGATTCATCTCGACGAATTGCGGCAAGTGAATGCTGCCTATTTCCTCCTCCCCCTCTATCACGAATATCATATTTACGGGTAAACGTCCCTCTAAATCCATTATCGTCTTACAGGCGTTAAAGAACGCCCTTAGAGGTGCCTTCGTATTTATCGCCCCCCGGCTTACTAAACACTTGCCGAGCGGCTCCATTTCCACGATATCGCCGCTGAAAGGCGGAACAATCCACATGCCGCTTTCCTCGTCAACCGGTTGGACATCGTACATCCCGTAGACGATCAACGTCTTAGAAGCATCGAAGAACAGTTCGCCGTAAACGACAGGCCATCCGCCCGTCTGCTCAACTTTAGCCTCGCCACCGAGCTCCTCTACGAAGCCCTTCGTGATATCGGCCGTCTCCTTAATCCCTGTGCCATCGGCCGATATACTCGGTTGGCGCACGTACGCTTGAATTAACTTCAGGTGTTCATCGAATTTTTCATCGATTACCTTATGCACTCTGCCTAAGGATTTAGGAGCCCTACCCATGCCAGCTCAACGCTCAGCTACCTCTTTGAGGGATAGCACTAGGCTATAAACATTTCTAACTAGCCTTAGCCTCCTTAGCTAATCGCTATCTACGAACCCGCACCTCGTACTTACTCGCATCGAAGCGGTCGAGCCTCAGGCCTAAATGAAGGATTTAGCGCGACGAGCCTTCCTAAGGTTAAGGTGGCGGCTATAAAGCCGACGGGATTTAATGTAGCTAGCGTGAGATCACGTTCAAAGGGGAGGGAGTGTTGAGAAGCGCTAAGGAGCTTATCGAGGCCCACGGGCCGGTGGAAAGGGATGTGTATTTAGACTTAGAGAACTCCAGCCCCGTTCTTCCTGAAGTTGTTGAAGCGATGTTGCCATACTTTAACGAAAGGGCCTTCGGCAGCCCTACGATTACCCATAAGCTTGGATGGGAAGCATACGAAGCCGTGATGGAGGCTTCCCAAAGGATGGCAAGTTACATAGGCGCTTCATCCCCTGAAGAAATCAACTTCACCAATAGCGAAACTGAAGCTAACAACTTAGCCCTATTAGGGGGTTGTATTGCCAATAAGGATAAAGGCTTTAAGGTCGTCGTATCCACAGCCGAACCCCTTAGCGTGGATTTTCCATGTAGAGCCCTTCTCCCAAAGATAGGATTTAACGTCATCAAAGTGCCTGTGAATGAAGAGGGCTTCGTAATTCAAGAGCGATTTGAGGAGGCATTGGATAAGGGGACGATATTAGTGAGCATAGCTGCTGTAAACCATGAGATAGGCACCATTCAATCGCTTAAAGAGCTTGTGGAGATTGTTAGGGATAAAGCTCCTAATGCCCTTTTCCACACCGATGCCTCAGACGCTTACGGAAGGGTGCCGTTCAACATTAAGGAGCTCGACGTAGACCTAGCCACATTGAGCAGCTACAAGATCCAAGGCCCTAGGGGCATTGGAGCCCTCTACGTCAAGGAGGGGGTTAAGGTGGAGAGGATCATAGAGGGCCAGATGGGGACTCAAACGCTTTGGCCCGGATTGGAGAACGTTCCAGCCATGGTGGGATTTCAAAAGGCTTCGGAGATAGCATTCAAAAACTTTGATGAAGATGTATCTCACATGAGGAGGTTGAGGGACAAGCTCATCGACGGCATATTGAGCTCCATAAAGGATGCCTTGCTTAACGGTCCCAAAGGCGATAGAAGGGCTCCGGATAACGTTAACGTAAGCTTCCTAAGGTGCGTAGGGGAGGCCTTAACGATGGAGTTGAGCTTTAAGGGCGTCTACGTCTCCACAGGTAGCGCTTGCACTAGGAGAATCACCTTGCCTAGCCACGTTTTAATGGCCATAGGCCGTAGGCATGAGGAGGCCCATGGAAGCATTTTGATGAAGATCAGCAGGAGGCATACCGATGAAGATATAAGCTACGTGCTCAAGGTATTGCCTGAAGCCGTGGAGAGGTTGCGCTCCATAAGCCCAGCCTAAGGTTGAGGCCTTTGTTCGAAGAATTCCCATATGAGGAACTTCCGTCGAGGGTTCCGTTGCTATACGGCCGCAAGGTCTTGGAGCTATTTAGGAATCCCAAGAACTTAGGGAGGATGGATGATGCTGACGCTATGGCTTACGCTGGAAGCCCTGTTTGCGGGGATATGATAGCCATGTATCTAAAAATAAGTGATGAGGAAGTAGTGGAAAAGGCTAAATTCGAGAGCTACGGCTGCGCGGCCAATATAGCCGCTGCAAGCATCCTCACTGAGATGATCACCGATAAGAAGCTTGAGGAAGCTTGGAAAATAAGCTGGAGGGATGTTACCAAAGAGCTTGGAGGGCTACCGTCGGTAAAGTATCATTGCGGCGTGTTAGCCGTAGGAGCCTTAAGAAGGGCCATTAGAAACTATCATGAAAGGAAGGGTAAGCTGCCCGATTGGATTCCTAAGGGGGAAACTTTAGAGGAAAAGCAAGCTTTAGAGGAGGAGGAATTGGCGAAAGTGCTTTCCAAAAGGTTTAAGCTTGAGTGATCCTTATGAACGAGGGGCTTGATAGGTTCGTAAAGGCTATTGAAAGGGCTTGTGCTGAAGGTAATGAGTACGTCGTCATATTAAAGCTTAAGGGAAGCGAGGAAGCCATGGAGAAGCTCCTCTCCAAAGGGAAGGTGTTGAAAAAGCTCCCCTCGATGATCCTTTTACGTTATGGCGATGCGGAGATAAGCGTATCTATAGGCGGGAAGCTTCTCGTTAAGAACGTTAAAAGCGAGGAGGAAGTTAAAGAACTTTTATCTAAGATCCTCTTCTAATCCGTTAAGGTCATTCAATTAGCTAACGCTTTAGTTAAGAATTCGTTAAGACTTCTCATCGCGAGAAGCTAACTTAAGGCTAAGTCCTCGCATAGAACCTCAAGTAGATACTCGCATCTCCTTTACGCTCGCCCTTTAAAATGACTATGAGAATGACCTTAGCCTTCAAAGCCTAGATAGAAGGCCCGTCGGGCGCATTATGCAACATAATCCTTGGGATGGCTTAGGTTAAGGAGTTGCCTAAACGCCTCAAGGGGCCTGTAGGCCGTGAAGAATGAACTTATCCGTCTATGATCTACTCCCTTACTTCGCTTTAGCCTCTGCTTCCGCTGGCCTTTACGGCCTCCCAAGAGGTCTTCGTTAAACTTATACCTCGGGGAGTAAGAGAACACTTAGGCGGCGGGCCTAGGCGGGGGGCTAGGGGTCCCCTGAGGGCCGAAAGCCTGACCGTAAATCCCCTATACGACGGGCCGAAAGCCTAGGCGAGGCGCCGAGGCTCGTCAAGCCCTTCGTCCGGACCCATGAGTGCTCGTCCTTAGGGCTGGCGGTCGTGAGGCGGCCTCCGTAGGGAGGCTTGCTCTTACGTTCGCTAGGCGAACCTGGCCAGGCCCGGGAGGCGGGCGCTTAACCCGCCCGAAGGAGCAACCTAAGCTTAGACGTTCAGCGCTTAAGGGGAGCGGGCACGAGCGAAAGGGCGAAAGGAGCTCGACGAAGGCTTCGACGTCGAACCTCGGGGCCCGCCGCCTAAAGGACTTTTAACTCCTGAAGCATTTGACATGGCTTACAAACGTCACCAGCTGTCGGCTCGCCGCATGACTTACACTCTCGAAGGCCCCAGCCCTTGGCCATCGCCTCTAACGCCGGCCTCATTCTTTCGGCGGATCGGACGATGGCGTACTTAACCCCTGGGTGATTATGCTCCAATCGATTGAGGGCGATTCGTACGTCGTTCCTCAAAGCCCTTGAGGCATAGGGGCATGGAACGCTTTGAAACTTGATCCCCCTTAAGTAGGCGTAAAGGGCTACCTCCCTTTCCGGCACCTCGAAAAGGGGCTTAACCCTTTGTATTAACTTCGGATGAACGTCTTCCGTGACTGGCTTCGTTCGAGCGAGCCTAATCGGATCGCCGTGAAGGATGTTGAGCATCACCGTTTGAGCTTCATCGTCCAACGTGTGAGCCGTCGCGAGCTTATCCGTCCCCTCCTCTCGCGCGATGACGTTTAACGCCCTCCTTCGCAGAACCCCGCAGTAAGAACAAGGGCCTAGGTCAAGGCCCTTTCGTTCAACCATTTTCACGACTTCGTCCAACTCGTAGCCGTACAACCCCTTGAACGAAGCTACGATGTGCTTCACGCCTAGCTTAGCGCTATAAGCTCTCGCGACGTCAAGAGCCTCATCCCTATAGCCCTTTATCCCCTCGTCTATCGTAATGGCGAATAGCTCGGCCTTTGGGAAGGCGCGCTCGATCTTGAAGAGGATGTCGAGGAGGGAGACGCTATCCTTCCCACCTGAAACCGCTACGGCTATTCGATCTTGAGGTTCAAACATATCGTATTTCGCGATGGTGACGCGAACCTTGCTCTCGATCGAGCTAAGGAAGCATTTAGAGCAAAGCCTCTCGCCAGAGTAAGGCCTAGCGTAAACAGCATCCCCCTTCTTACATGAAGTACAAGCCAATGCGTCGACCGATCACAGCGTTTATCGCTTAATTAAACTTTAATCGCTTATTAGATTGTCGGAAAAACTCTAGACGCGCTTCGGTAGATACCGAACGCCTCGTTGAAGTCCTTCACCCTTTAATTCTCAATTAACGCTTTATAAAGAGGCAGGAGCGCTTAGGCTGCGAAGCGGATGTCAAGTAGTCGCAGCGTATGGGCATATTAGAGGTGCTTATGCCAGCTGTGAACTACCCCTCCCTATTGTAAGGGGACTTCCCGCCGATAAGGTTAAAGATAACTTTAATAACCGGAAGCCGTAAGCGTCGAAGGCCATGTGGGAGTACGTCCTAGGTGGAGCGGCGGTGTTCAGTTTGATAATGGGCCCCTCCTTGAGATAAGAGGTTCGCTTCAGCTTCATGAAGGATACGTATGATGAGAAAATGATCAAATTCACTCATGCGCTGGCTAAATTTGCTGAATATAGTAACGTTGGAGGAAATAGAACAGCTGGATTCGGAGTTACAAAGCATATCCCGCTAAAGTCTCAGTAAGTTCACGATTTGATTCTGATGCAGAACGCTGTTAAGGGTGCAACTTCAATCAAGAGGAACGCCTTGAACGCTACTGAGGAAGGCGTTTACGCCATCGGCTTCGTCGACGTAGTTGAGTTCAACTTCATGGATGATGTTTGCAACGAGCGCATGGCGCATTATACGTACGCCTTAGCGATGTTCGCGAGTACGGCAACGTCGGCGGGGATAGGACTGCGGGCTTCGGCATGGTGAAGCGTATCTCACATCAATATAACCGTTGGTATGATCACTAAGACCGTTTCTTAGCTCCTCCCCATCTAAATCCCGAAAATTCAACAGCTGAAATTACGCCTTTAATTTCGAGGTCTTAATGACCTCGATCTACTGAAGGGGCTGATTCAGGGCTGTGTCTCACTTCGGGGAAAGAATTAAAGGAAATGCATCCTTTTGTTTTTCGATTTTGAATAAATCCTAAGGAAGCCTATTAAGGCATGATATCATCAGAGTGATGTAAATTATAACGGAGACTGAAGAAGAGGGTTGCATTATTAAGGTTACTATGAGTGAAACCAAGATAAAGAAAAAATAGCGGGGGAAGTGCCTATATCCGTATGCCAAATAGCGTCTGTAGGGCCAGGGCGAAGAGGAAGAAGCCGTAGAAGATGATCCCGCAGATGAGGATGAAGGTGCTCAGTGGATGGGGCTTTAACTCCTTAGGTAAGTAACGCCTATTTACAATTATCTGCAGTATGTAGGCTATTAACAATGCAATTACGCCAAAGTTCGCCCCTACTGCCGCAAGCCAATAAGGCGCTGCCACTCCCCATCCAAGTATGTACATGCCTATCATTATCACTGTAGACACTATAAAGAGGAAGTACAATATGCTATAGTAAAGCCTCCTTGGATCCTCCTTAGCCCACATCCTTATACGCGGACTACTTATCCAGAAGTTATCCATGATCACTCTAGATACCGAGTCCATCAACCCATATTGAGTGTCAAGGAGTAACACGAAAGCACATATCAAAAACATCCACCAACCGATAGGCCCGATCAAATCCGTCAGCAGCTTGCCCATTGCAAATACTATGCCCATGCCTACAGGCACGGGCTTAACTCCCATCACTACGAAGCCCCAAGCTATTGCGCTAGTCATAAGCACTGTTATGAAGGTGACAAATGACATCACTATCCAGCTGTCTATCCTAAGCACCCTAAGCCAGCCCTTCCACCTCCTTAAGTTCTCCTCATCCACAGTAAAGGGCACCTCTTCGGCTGAGATCTTGACCTTCTTCCCGCCTATGACTGCTGATATGAAGCCTACCCTACTCCCCATGCCCCATCCCTTGTCTCTAGCATAACTAGCAAGCATTAAGTTGAAGCCGAAGCCAGCAGGTATGTAAGCTGCAGCAGCCGTTACAACAAACCAGTCAAGCCCTACTCCAATCGGGAAGCCTGGAGTAAATATTCCAGTACAGACGTCAGCCCAAGCTTTCGCTGGCGTTCCGATGACGGCAGCTATTATGAGTAAAACCGTCACCAATATGACTGTAAACCAGCAGAGAACCTCAAGCGTTCTTTCTATCTTAATGCCTACGTGAAGTATGAATAGGCTTAACACTAAGAGGCCGATGCCCCAGCTGACTACGAGGGGTGCCTCAGCAGGCAATATGGGGGGGTCTGCCCAATATAGCGGAGGCTACGGCCGTGGCTGAAATCGCCGCCCATCCAGGCCACATCACAGGTATGAACAGCAGTAGAGACCAAGTCCACGCCCACATCAAAGGCTTGCCCAGCTTCATGTAGGCTTGATGTATGGGCTGACCGCAATACGCAGTATATCTCATCGACTCAACCGCTAAAGCGGCCTGAATTATACAGCCGACTATCGCTATCCACATGAGCATCGGGCCATGCTTCACTATCATCGTTGGGAAGAGGACTAATTCACCAGCCCCTATGGCGAGCGATGCCATTATTAGGCCTGGCCCTATGGCTGCTAGGCTTGGCCTCAGGCCCTTAGGCGGTGTTGGGAGTTCTACCTTCTCTGTTTTGCTCTTCATCTTTGATCCTTTTTCAGAAGAGGAAGTAGAACTTTATTAGCTTTTCTAATCGAACTAATTGATATACTATCTTTTCCTTCGCCAAATCGGCATGTTGAACGGTTTTATTACTTTGCTCACGTGAGATAGGACCATTGAACCAGTTTCATCTTAGGGGAGAATTGAAAGCTATCCTCTCTTTAAATCCATGTCAACTCATCTAAACTTTCAATTCCCCCTGAAATGAGAAAAAACGCGCTGAAGCTAAGCTCCATCGGCAAATCAGCGGCCTTACGCCTTAGGAATTAGTGCTATCGATTTCAGGAGTTAAATTTTTCGGATTCCGATGGATCAGAGCTGAAGGCAAACGTTAGCGGTAACCCTCGATTGATCGCCACTGCTCATTAGTTCTCAAGCTTAAGCAGCTTTGCAAAAACCGCTTATACCAACGCTGCGAGTAGCTCCTCAAGTTCCTCTCAAAGGGCTTCCTCGCCTCCTTTTCAAGGAGTATAGCATGAGGCTGCTGTCCAATGGCGTTTATCCACACCTTCACTTTATCCCACCCTCCTTATGGTATATTAAGCCCCCTTCACGCTTTCGAATAGTTCCATTCCAAGCATAGCGTTAGCGATCAATCGAAGCCTATCCTTCCTACATGCCTTCCCTTATGTGGGCTTAACGACTTAACTTTCATCTCAGGGAATTGAAGGCTCATGTATTCAGTCAGCTTAAGGGTCAAAAGGCCTAAACGACCATCGAAAGGTGACGTCGCTGGATCTAACGGAACAGTTTTTCTGACGGCCGAAAAGATAAAAGGAGCCCTTTTGCATCAGCTGAAGTCGGCGGTCGGATGAGGGCCCTCGTAAGGCACTTGAGCTATGTGACGTCGGCCATCGGCTTGACGTTGCTCGTCCCGGCCGTCATTAGCCTCATTTACGGAGAGTATTACGAGTCATCATGCTTCCTCACGTTGTCCATCATCACTATTTCAACAAGCCTCCTTGTAAGGTCAAGCCTCAGGGCTTCGGCTGAATTGACGTATATCGAGGTCATGGCCGTCGCCTCCTTCGCATGGATCTTGGCATCGTCGATCGGGTTGATCCCCTACGTCTTAATCGCAGGGATGACGCCCGTCGACGCGCTTTTCGAATCCATGTCAGGGTTTACGACAACTGGGTTGACGTTGATGGAGAACATGTCAGCACATTCAAGAGGCCTCCTCTTTTGGAGGGCGTTCACGCAATGGATTGGTGGGATCAGCATAATCCTCCTGTACATACTCCTCATGCCTGAGAGCGGCTTGGGGATCGGCGTCTTAAGGCTGTACAGGGTCGAGGGCAGGAGCGAGGTGTTAGCGTATGGAGTTAAGGGAACCGCGATCAGGCTGTTGTTGACGTACTCCTTGTATACCGTAATGTGTTGCCTTATGCTCCTCCTCGTCGGCCTCAGCCCGTTCGAGGCGTTAGCTCATGCGTTTACAGCGCTGTCAACGGGGGGGTTCTCCGTACGTGACGAGAGCGTAGGGGCCTATCGAAGCCCTTACGTCGAGGCCATCATCATGGCCTTCATGGTTATCGGGGCCATTAGCTTCTTAACGCATGGAAAGGCCGTGCTTGAGAGGAGGGTTAAGGCGTTCTTAGAGAACGTTGAAGTTACGACGCTATTGACGTTCGTGACGATCTTTGTGGCCATCGCCACGTTGGACCTAGCAGCTCATAACGGATGGGATTTCATGCAAGCCCTTAGGCTGTCGTCCTTTAACGTTATATCTGCGTTAACGGGGACGGGGTTTACGTCAGCTAACGTGGTCGAATTCCCACCTTTGACGAAGGGCCTGTTAACCACGTTGATGGCCGTCGGCGGGTGCGTTGGGTCGACGTCAGGAGGCGTTAAGATCATACGTGTGATGTTGTTGCTCAGCCTATTACGTCACACGTTGATTAAGGCCGTATTACCTCCCGAGGCCGTCAAGGTCATGAAGATCAAGAGGCAAGTCGTAAGCGATGATGAGGTGATGAGGGCGGCTAGCTTTTGCTTCATGTACCTCCTCATGTTAATGGCCATAAGCGCCATCTTAATAGTCCATGGGTTAGACATGTTCAGCGCGATTTCAACCGCTTCATCAGCTCAAGGGACGGTTGGCATTAGCTTCATTAAGTTGCACGTAGGGATGCCGATGGGCGTGAAGATGGCGTTGACGTTTGGCATGTGGGCCGGGAGGTTGGAGTTGATACCGGTCCTCATATTATTCATGCCTAGGACGTGGAAGGAGCTCTTAGCGCTCAGGCGAAGGAGGCCTTAGGCTACGTTACTTACCTTTTCCCTTGAACTCCTCAATCACGCGCTTAATCGACTTGTAATCGCTCGCGTTATGCGCGTAAAGGATGATCTTATCGCCAGCTCTTATTTTCAAGGGAGCCTGAGGAGGGTTTGACTTACCTTCCCTTAAAACCCCGATCACTTGAAAGCCGCTTGGCAACCGTATATCCCTCGTCCTTCGCCCGATGAAGCTCGACCTTTCCTCAACCTTCACGCATAAAACCTCAGGCCTCGGCCCCTCCTTCGCGACCTCCGTCCCTTCGATCGAAAGGAAGTCCTCGACGTTGAAGAGCGATCGATAGATGCGCTCAGCTGCGATGACGTCCGACGGCACGGCCTTAATGCCAAGGCTCTTGAAGACTTCGGAGTGGCCTACATCCCTAAGGATGGCAATCACGTTCTTAACGTTAAGATCCCTCGCCATCTTTGCGATCATGAGGTTCACGGAGTCGTCATTCGTTGCAGCTACTAAAGCATCAGCTCTATCAATTCCAGCATTTAATAACGTTTCCTTATCTTCAGCATCTCCATGAATTACTAATGTATCAACTTCTGATGCAAACTCCCTACAACGATCATTATCTTTATCTATAACGACCGTACTACATCCACGTTTAACTAATATCTTCGCAAAAGTTTGACCAATGCTACTCAACCCAACAACTATTACGTACAATTCGATCACTTACGAATTCGCTTCATTAATTCCTTAGGCTCGCTCACGAAGTGTTACGCCCCGTGAAGGCTATGCCCACCGGGTCGTAGTCTTTCACAGGGCTATCTAATAAGACTTTCGCAACGGCCGGTCGAATCGCACGGGGTTTTAAACGGCTACGTTAACGTTAAAACGACGAACGGCTTCACGCTTAAGCGAAACCATTGAAAAAGTCAATTAAGCCGATCGATGGAGTTATCGCGCTATAGTTTTGCACGTTAACGAAAAGGTTTTTATAAAGGGAGTTGGTGATCCAGCAGAAGGAGCTCAAGGCACCTTTTTCAGGTTATCTCTAGCTCTTAACGCGGCTTGCCCACAGGCTTAATTACACCATGCACCTATAATGAGGCAACTTCCGCCTTTGTAACAGCCTCTAAGATCGAGCGAAAGAGCTTCATATCTGAGGCGTTCACAACCGGTATTTGACCTCCTCCTTCAACCTTATATATCCTCATATAATTTGGCAATTTAGCATAACAAACTTGACTAATGGGGAACACGCGATCCTTTATCTCCTCCTCAAACGATTTTTCATAAACCTCCAAGCAAAGAAGATATCCATCAATCCAAAATAACCTATTCACTTCATAAGTAATAGCACACCAAACCATATTATTTAATTCACGTTTCTCCATCCCCAATATAAGGACCTTTTTAGTCGGAGATACTTCCACATCCACTTCTATCACCCTTCAAATAACGCACATAATACCTCCTTCACCTTCTTCACAGTTTTAGGCCCTAATCCTTTTACGTCCAACTGCCAACGGTCGACGTTAATCAACGCGTTAATAGGCGTTCCATAAGACTTAAGTATCGCCACGGCCCTCTCACGACCGAGGCTCGGAAGGCTCGACATGAAGAAAACCTGCGCCTCAGGTAAAGTTTCAAGCTTCTTCACGGGATGCACGGCAGGAGCCCTTTCCTCAAGGGCTTGCTCTTGAAGGGCGGCTGTGTACAAAAAGCCAGCCGTCTCCCCTTGATTCGCCGTCGGGACTATTGCTATGCCATTTTTGACCAACGCGAACATCGCCCCCCATATCGAAGATGGCTTGATCTTGCTGAATTTGTAGATCATTGGGAGATACCCTTCTAAGATGACGATCGGCCTTTCGTAAGCTTCCTTAAGTTCGAACAGCTGTTCGAATAAATGCCGCCTCATTAACGTGTGTACGAAATCTCGAACGGTTTTACGCTCGACTGCACAAGCGCTTGATACAATGTAATCACCACTAGGCAACGTCGCTGTTTTAACCTCAGCTCCTAACCCCTTTAATTCTTCCACGACCTTCGGCACAATGCTCGCCTCTCGACTATCTACGATGACTATCGGCTTAACTCCTCCATCGGGCCTTCGAGAGGATGAGGTCGACGTTCCATCCTCAGTTGTATTCCTCACGAGATGATCCACCTCATGTCAGCGATAACTTGACGAACGATCTTCAGCTCAATTAGCATAAGCATCGACTTACTTCTGCCGCCAATGGCCCACGGGATTATGCGATACTCCTTACCCTTTCGCATCCTCCATCGACCTGAGACGAGAGCGCGACCGCGCCAGTTAAAGCTCACGTCCTTATGCTATTCCCTTCAAGCAGCTCTTTAAAAGATGCTTTAAGCGGCGTGCTTGAGGCAAGACGTTGAGAACAACTAACGTTCGAGGACGTTATTTGAACCAACTCCAAGACCTCTTAAGGGGAAAAAGGCGATTTATTTAGTATGTTTAATGAACCCTAAAGGTCAAATTTAGTTGTTTTACTTCTTTTCCAATTCTTCTCTATGAACAGTATAATAATCTTTTTGTAGCTTAATCATAGCGTTAGCGGCTTCAGTTAATTTTAGGTAGGCTTCACCACCTTTCGTCCGAATAACTTCGATGGCTCTTCCAACAGTAATGCCGATGTTAAAAACTCCGTAAATCATGAGTATGGCCCGTATGGCATCGATTAGCCCACCGGACCCGAGGATAAAGGATAAAACCAGATATACGCCTCCGGTCACGCCGTTCTTTATTTCAGCCTTCCTCATGCGTCCAGCGTGTTCAATTCCTCCTAAAAGGAGGAAAACCACCCCTATCGAAAACAGCACCCAATCCATCGTTCTTCCCTATGGCCGTTAAGTTTTAACCTTAAGGTTCATTAAATATGTAAGCCTAAGGACCTTTTTCGATTATATCCTTCACAACTCCAGCCGCTATCGTAGTCCCCATGTCCCGTACGGCAAACCTTCCGAGCTCAGGGAACGTTCCGTAAGGTTCGATCGATATAGGCCTTAATGGGCGCATCTTAATTAAGGCCCCGTCCCCCGTCTTTATGAACGAAGGCTTTTCCTCGACGACGTGGCCTGTCCTAGGGTCTATCTTCTTCAAGATCTCGACGAACTTACAGGCCACTTGTCCCGTGTGATAATGCAACACCGGCGTGTAACCAGCCGCGATGGCGGTCGGGTGGTAAATCACGATTATTTGGCCCAAGAGCTCCTTAGCTACAGTCGGCGGATTGTCTAAGTGCCCGCATACGTCGCCGCGCCTAAGGTCGGCCTTAGCGATGCCTTTAACGTTAAACCCGATGTTATCGCCTGGGTAAGCCTTCGGGATCCTCGTGTGATGGGTCTCGATTGACTTAACCTCCCCGACCTTGTTAGGCGGCATGAATATTACCTTGTCGCCTTCGCTTAACACGCCCGTCTCAACTCGGCCGACGGGAACCGTTCCGATGCCCGTTATGCTATAAACGTCTTGCACTGGGATCCTTAACGGCTTACCGATAGGCTTCGGCGGCACTTCGAATACGTCCAAAGCCTCCAAGAGGGTTGGGCCGTCGTACCACTTCATCTTAGGGCTTAGCTTGGCCAAGTTATCGCCCGTCCAACCTGAGACGGGCACGAATGGTATCTTATCGACTTTGTAGCCGACAATCCTGAGCATTCTAGAGGCCTCCCTCTTAACCTCCTCGTACCGTTCCTTGCTCCAGTTAACTGATGGATCGTCCATCTTGTTAATAGCCACTACGAGCTGATTAACCCCGAGCGTGAACGCGAGGAATGCGTGTTCCCTCGTCTGCCCCCCTGGGCTCATCCCAGCCTCAAACTCGCCCTTCTTCGCGGATATGAAGAGGATGGCGGCGTCGGCTTGGCTCGCCCCGGTGACCATGTTCTTTACGAAGTCCCTATGGCCAGGCGCGTCGATTATCGTGAAGAAGTGCTTCGGCGTTTCGAACTTCAAAAAGCGTAAGTCTATGGTAAGGCCTCGTTCCCTTTCCTCCTTAAGGGTATCCAATATCCACGCGTACTTGAACGTCTCCTTACCCATGAGAGCTGCTTCTTGTTCGTACGCTTTGATCGTACGTTCGTCAACAGCTCCCGTCAAATACAACAAGTGCCCTACGGTCGTCGACTTCCCATGGTCGACGTGGCCTATGATCACCAAGTTCAAATGCGGCTTTTCGGACATCCCTTCTCCCGCCTTCGACCCGTGTCCGATAGCGATATCAGAACCGCCTTATATTTTAAGTTTTTGAGGGTCGAGCTCGTGAAGTCGTCCTCATGACGTGTGAACTACCCCTTCCTTATCGTAAGGGGCTTCCTCAAAGACGGCCTGCGGCGTCTCCACAGGCTTGAACTCGGGCCGTCCCAGCCCTACTACGTCCGTCCGGCAATCCCGTTCGGCTTTACGGCATGCGAGGCTACCGGAAGAGTTACGCATGCCGACCTCATGCCTGCAGGTAGACGCATCGGTGAGTGAATTGGGGATATAAGCGTATCGGATTTCATCCCCTCACGGAAGGGAACTTCCCGCAGGTGTAGTTAAACGCTTAATGACGAAAGGCCTGAATGAGTTTACCTCGACGCCAAGGCTATCCTTTCCATCTCATGGCGCTTCGAGACGGCATGACTTTTGACGTCGTTATTCGCCGCTAAAATCAACTCCTCGGCTAAGCACTCCTCTAACGACCTCGGGCTTCCGAACGACGCTCGTCTAGCTCCCTCGCAAATGAAACGTAACGCTAAATCCACTCGCCTTTGCGGGGAGATATCGACGGCTAAGTGGTAGACTATGCCGCCGTAGCTGATCCTCGTCGTATCTTCGCAAGGAGCCGCGTTTTCAACGGCCCTTATCAACACCTGTATCGGGTTCTCCCCAGTCCGTAGGTGTATTATTTCGAAGGCGTTCCTTACGACGTTAATAGCCCTCGCTTTCTTCCCGGCGTTCTTACCAGGGCGCATGAGGTCGTTAACGAGGCGCTCTACGATGTTAACCTCAGCCTTTCCGAACCTTTTGTGCTCATGACGGCCCATGCTGCATGGTAAGAAAACGGGCTTTAACGATATGTAACGCTTAAGCCCTGGATCTCGTACCTCTAACTTCGCGAAGCTCCACCTTCCGAATAGCTTTATCTCCTGAGGGCTTTCGCTCAACATTAGCTCTAAGCGTAAATCGGCCCCTTAAGGTTATCGAAGTACGCTTGGCTTAACGAACCGGCTTTTTCTTACGGCCGAGAACGAGCTCCTTAAGCGAGACGCCGTTGACCGATATAACCTTCCATCTAACTCCTGGTATATCTCCCATGCTCCTCCCTCGCGATCCTCCTATCCCTTCGACTATCACCTCATCGTGCTCATCGATGACGTTAAGGGCTCCATCCCCTGGTAAGAAGGCCGTGATGACCTTGCCATTCTTAATCAATTGCAAACGAACGCAATTCTTAGTGAGTATGCCGTTTGCGAAGAAGTTATGATTGTCGCTAAGCGTTGTTATATCCCTAAGATCTTTTTCGCCTACCTCTTGAACTGCTTGAACCGTCTCCCAAACTAAACCTATTGGAGGAAGGTTTTCGGTTTTCTCACGAACCCAATCTTTAAATTTAATCCTTTTCGTCGTCGTAGCTAACCTCTGCTTATCTTTAATGAGTACGGAGACCCAATAGTTTACATTAGACCTTTTAATGAAAGCGTAACCATTTTCATGTAAAAGCTTGGTTATTTCTTTGATTGTGCGACCTTCTTTTCTTAAATTCTGCACTATATCATAGGCTTGTATCGTTCTTAGAATCTGATTCTGCCTTATAAGTAAGTACTCATAAGCATATCTCGCTAAACGCTCTTTAGATCTACTATATCTATAGCCGATTTTACCATATAGGTTAAGAAGATTCTGAATGTTTGATGCAATATAAACATAGAATTTTACAGTTTTTACCCCGCTTTTCCTTTTTACAGATTCTTGAGCTTTTGTACTGGATATCGTCACTCCAAATTCCAATAGCATTTTACTGATGTCGTCGATGAAATCTAATCCGCTTTGAACTTCATCTTGCGTTTTACTTAAGCTAAAGCACGGCGGTGAGAACGTTACGCCGTTTTTATTCGTCCTCGGAGGATCGAGCTCGCCACCGAAAAAGGAGGCAAGGAACTCCTTTTTCACCCATAGAGGCGCGTTTTTAATCCAATCGGGGACTCGATAATTCAATTCAGCTTTATCGCCCAATGGAGCACCTAACGACTTAAGCAAGGTGAACAAGGCGATGGAGGAGCACGATATTACATAATATTCTCCCGAAATCCTTCGTTTTTCCCCTCTCACAGTAGTAATGACGCTCGTGGCCCTTCCTTCGTACAACGGCGAAACATGAAAGCCTAAGCGTTTTAAATCTGATGCTATATCGTTAAGGTCTTCAGGATCGCCTGATGCTATGAATTTTCCCAAAAAACCCGTTCCCGCTTTTCCATAGCTTAACGTGCCATCGCCAAACACGTGTCCTAAGATGCGAATGA
Organism: Candidatus Bathyarchaeota archaeon; assembly: GCA_009889585.1. GTDB lineage: Archaea > Thermoproteota > Bathyarchaeia > Bathyarchaeales > WUQV01 > WUQV01. Next base: position 16,004 of record WUQV01000146.1, read on the forward strand.
CGCACGGCAGATGGGGGCTGTCGTACCGTAGCGGAATCAGACCTTTTTGCTTTAATTCTAAGATAATCCTAAAGCTTTTTGCCCTTGGAGGCGCATTAACAAGGATATCCCTTTCAGAGAGGATCTCATCATTCTTTTTTTCCTTTATCGAAGGATCGAATGGGAATACGATTACTTTATCTCCAGGTTTAAGCTTCCTGAACTCTAAAACACCACGAGATGTGTATATAGGATGGTCTCCGCTACCAATAAGTTCCCTACCCGTCTCTACAGTCACAAGCCTGTAAACACCAACTCTTTCTACCTCCTCAGGTTCTAAATCAAAGTAATCGCAAAGTTTTGAGCTCTCAAACGAGTTATGCTTAACATTTAATGTAACGACTTCGCTTTCTTTCCAACAATTCTTAAGCTCGTCTAGTGTAATATAAGAGCGATCAGAAAGGAGGATTTTAGTACGTGGACTAAGGCATTTCCTGATCGCGCTATTTGGCTGCCTGCTTTCGACGCCAACCTTCTCTAAGACGATGCCCCTCGCCATAGGGGCGCCCTCTAGTGGATCGACCTTAGCCTTAAGCCCGAGCGCCTTCCGTTTGTAATAACGGTCGCTCCATCGAAGCTCCTTCCTTTTCCCCACTAGCTTACCCGCGGCGAATTCGCCCTTAGGGGCCTTCGACCTCATTCAAATCCCGTTAAAGGTTAGGAGATCTTTCACACGCTGAGACATAGGTTTTACGGTAAGGTTAAAAAGCGTTTAACGCCAATCGACTTCTTCGTCGGCCTTTTTAAGCTGATGAACCTCATCGGCGCGAGGAGCCGGCTCTAAAGCTTTAAGCTTTTATATAGCCAAGGTCATAGAACGTTAGTGCGTCATAGTTGAAAAGGCCCCGTGAGAAGTCGAAAGCAGAGCATGATATCCCGCTGCATTTACATTGCGTCATTTGTGGAAGGCCGATATCAATCGATAAGAGGTTTTGTTCCAAGGCATGTGAAGAAGAGGAAAGCAAGCGGTATAAACGCCAAAGGAGGATGTGGTTCACTTGGATGGCTATAATGATAGCGATATTCATAATGATCTTCATTATGCCTCTCTTAAGGCCTCCACGTTAAACGTCCTTTCCTCGATTATTCCTTCACGAGAAGGAAGATGAAGACGGACGTCATTACGATCGAGATTAAGCTTGCCTAACATAGGGGCTTGAAATCCTAGGGAATCGTAAAGCAGGCCTCCGACGTTAGGAGCTGAGAAGCCGATGATCCCCCTCATAGCTTGCCCATCGCCTCGGCCCTCTCCTTCTCAGGGGCCCTATTCGCTAAGGACGTCATCATCGCAGGGATCCTTAGCGGTTGGTGACGTTCAGGGGAGGACGTTCCGTTCCAGTCTAGCGTAAGCTTTCATCCCTTCCTCCCTCGTATCATGGGGAGGCTTTCGCCGTGAACGGATGAAGACGGCACATCCATCTGCATCTGAAACCCACGTATCGCCTCAATGGGGCATTCGGGCTTCCCTCGTTGAGGGAAGGAGGAATTGAGGTTGATGAACTTGACGCTAGCTGAAGGCAGTTTTAAACCCCCTTCTAACGGATTAATACATTGAGTTAAGCTATTGGTAGATATGTTAAAGATTTTCGCTTAAGGATCGTAGGCATCATCGGTAGCCCAGTCGTAGTTAAGCTATTTGTAGATATGTTAAAGATTTTTCCGACGGCCCATGCTTATAACTTCATGGCCTAGAGGGCGATATCGAGCTACGTAATGCCGCTGGACGGACTTGGTGAGCGACTGTGGCAAAGAAGCCCACGAGACGCGCTGAACGAGTCGAAGTCATTTACAGCCCGAGGCGTTGGGAGTTATTAAAGGCCCTTCGGTTAGAAGCTCTTAAGGTTATGAGGGCCTTAGATCGCTTCAAAATCCACGGGATCGTACACGGCAGCATCGCGCGAGGGGACGTGAACCCTAAGAGCGATGTAGATGTCTTCATCCCGGATATCCATTCGTCCTTCCTCGTAGAAGAGGCCCTTGAACGGGCGGATATCCCCATCGTCCGTCGGGTGATGATACAGGCCACCCCATCCTACGCCGTTAAGGGCTACGTCGAAGTAGGCGAAAGGCGATCGATTTCGTTCCCCTTAGTGAAGCTTCGGCCGTTGGAAAGGGACTTCTACAAATTCGGAGGGGAGCTAGACCTTAAGGCGTTAGAACGAGGTGCGCGCGTCCCAGGCGTCGACAAGCGCCTCATGTTAATCGAGCCGATTGAAAGAGGGCATGTAGAGAGCTCCATCGTCGGAAGGGAGGAGGAAGTCGCTCGTTTATTAAGCGTGTCAGTCGACGTCGTTCAAGATAGGGTTCGAGCCCTCATCCGTCGCGATGAAATCGGCCGAACGGGCGTCTTCCTCGAGCGTGAGCTTGCCTCAAGCGAAACGTTCGAGCTAGCATTGAAGCTGTTGGCTGACGTAAACCCAGCGATCAGAAGGAGGGTTAAGCTCCACGAAAGGTGACCTTCGACATCTCGCTTAAAGACGATCGCGGCTTTGCTAAAGCGTCAACTTCAGATTCGCGCTTTCGAGAGCCGTTGAGCGCTGAAGCGCAACATTTAAGCCATAGGCCATCTCCTCAAGTACTGAGGTAATGGATATGGCTCAAGAGGAGAAGCCGACGGTAGAGGAGCTTTTGAAGAAAGCTGAGAAGCCGTCGAAGATAGCCCCTGCTTATCATGCGTTTTACGAAGGGAAGGTTCAAGTGATGCCGAAGTGCGTAATCAGGGGCTTCGAAGACTTCGCCATTTGGTATACGCCTGGCGTAGCAGCTCCTTGTAAACTCATTCAAAAGGATAAGGAAGCTTCCTTCTTGTATACGAACAGGTGGAATTACGCGGCCGTCGTAAGCGATGGAACGAGGGTCTTAGGGCTTGGGAACATAGGCCCCGAGGCTGGCCTTCCGGTGATGGAAGGAAAGGCTTTGTTGTTTAAGTACCTCGGCGGCGTCGACGCGTTTCCGCTCGTCATTAACACGAAAGACCCAGAGGACATCTTAACGTTCCTCAAGTGGATCGAGCCTAGCTTCGGGGCGATAAACCTCGAGGACATAGAGAAGCCTAAGTGCTTCTACATACTCGAGGAGGCTAGGAAGCGCTTAGAAATACCGGTTTGGCATGATGATCAACAGGGAACGGCTACCGTCGTGTTGGCCGGTTTGATAAACGCGTTAAAGCTCGTCGGCAAGAGGCTTTCGGAAGTGAAAATAGCCATGATCGGAGCTGGAGCTGCGAACATAAAGTGCGCTGATGTTCTCGAGTTAGCTGGCGCTAAGGCTGGCAACATAGTGATGGTCGATAGCAAAGGGATCCTTCACTCCGGCCGAAAGGACATAATCGAGGTCGAAAAGGATCATTGGAAGTGGAAGTGGGCCCTTAAGAGCAACGCGGAGGGCATCGTCGGAGGGATCCCTGAGGCGATGAGGGGAGCTGACGTCGTGATAGGCATGTCGAGGCCAGGGCCCGGCGTGATAAAGCCCGAGTGGTTCAAGCTGATGGCCGATAACGCCGTAGCTTTCCTTTGCGCCAACCCCATCCCTGAGGCTTGGCCATGGGAGGCTAAGGAAGCCGGCGTTAAGATAGTCGGAACCGGCAGGAGCGACTTTCCGAATCAAATTAACAACTCGTTAGGGTTCCCGGGCATATTCCGAGGGGCTCTCGACGTAAGAGCCAAGACCATCACCGACGACATGTGCGTAGCGGCGGCAGCGGAGCTCGCGAAGTTCGCCGAGGAACGTGGCATTCACGAAGGCGATATAGTCCCGCGCATGGAGGAATGGGAAGTATATCCTCGTGAGGCAGTTGCTTGCGCTCTGAAGGCCATAGACGACGGCTTAGCTAGGGTTAAGCTGAGCAAGCAGGAGCTTTGGGAAAGGGCGGCCTCTATAATCAGGAACGCTAGGGAGTCCATGCATCTGTTGATGCGTGAAGGGTTAATCCGTAAACCTCCTGAGGAGTAGGTAAAATAGAACCTCGTAAGGAAATCGAAGGTGCGTTACATTAGCTCTCTTATAAACGTTCGATCTCGTTAAGGAGTTGAAAATAAGAAGGGCTATTGGACGATCGTTTATCTTTCGATAAAAATCCAGCTTCATTCGAAAAGTTAGCTATAGAATTGAAAGAAGTAAGATAAATGGTAATTTAGCATCTTCTATATTTGCTTGCTAAGGTGCCTTTAGTGTACATCCTCTAGTTAGTTGATGAAGAGCTACGAGTTCTTCTAATATCTTTTTCGATTTATTTGCATATTATTGCTTTGCTTATTGAATGTCTGTCGTTTAGGAGAAATTACTACGCAATAGTTTATTAAAAGTAAATCTTAAATAAGCCTTTTGATGAAGGGCTAGATTCTACTTGATCATTTATAATGAAGGCCTTAATATCAGTTGTATATGAGGGAGCTATCGTGAGTTACCATTCAATTATGGTTAGTTCAGGCGACGAATATGTGCTTCGTTTAAGAGGGGACGTAACGTAGAACTTATCGATGTATATTTAAATGAAGCTAAAGTATTAATGATAAATATCATAAGCGCTTTTAACATTCTTATAGATGCTCAAGCATAAGTGAGTCCTTCTCTTGTGTTAAGTTGAGGAGATCCGCCTTGGAAACGAAATATAAAGCTTTAATTCTTAAAGCAGACTTAAAAACTTAAGGTGAATGAGGTTGATGTATAAGTTATTACGTTTCTGAGAATTTGAATAAATTCCTCGCCTTAGCTTAAACCAAAGCCTTTAAGACGGCCGAAGGGATTCATCTTCCTCTAAGGACTAACGAAAAGCTTTAAAACGTAGCCCATTACGCTTTAACGTTAATGCGTTAACGATGGGCCGGCTGATTTGATCGAGGTCGAAGGAAGGAGGATTTCGATCGGAGGACCTCGACCTTCCCTTCGTGAAAAGGATGTGTTGAAGAGGTGGACTTATTCCATTTGCCCTGAGTGCTATCGACTATTGCCAGCCGCCCTTTTGGAGAGGGACGGCAAGGTATGGATCTTAAGGGCTTGCCCTGATCATGGGGAGGTCGAGGAGATCTATTGGGCTGATGCCTTACTTTACGATAAAGCTATGAGGTTCGAAGCTCCTATCTCCCGAGTTAAGACTGTTTATAGGGATGTGGAAGGGCCTTGTCCATTTTCATGCGGCCTTTGTCCTATTCATATAACTCATACATGCTTAGCTAATGTAGTAGTCACTAATCGATGTGATTTAGCATGTTGGTATTGCTTCTTTTATAGTGAGAAAGCTGGATTCGTTTATGAACCGACGTTAGAACAATATAGGGAGATGATGCGTGAATTAAGACGGCAATATCCTCATGGAGCAAGAGCTATTCAGTTAACAGGAGGAGAACCAATGGTAAGAGATGATATAATTGAGTTAGTAAGGATTACTAAGGAGGAGGGAATTGAACATATTCAATTGAATACTAATGCTATAAGGTTCTCTTTTGAAGATGGAGCAAAATTGGCGAAGGGACTTAGGGAGGCCGGGCTTAACACTATCTACATGAGCTTCGATGGCATAAGCCCCGATGTGAACTTCAAGAACCATTGGGAGGCTCCTTATGCGTTAAAGAACTTTCAAACAGGAGGTATGACGAGCGTAGTCCTCGTCCCTACGGCGATTAAGGGCTGGAACGACCATGAGCTAGGGCCTATATTGAAGTTTGCCGCCGCCAATATGGACGTCATCAGAGGGGTGAACTTTCAACCGGTTTCCCTAACGGGCTTAATGCCGAAGGAGGAAAGGGAGCGCTATAGAATTACGATACCAGAGGTCATACGGTTGATAGAGGATCAAACTGACGGTCAGATAACTAAGGATGATTGGTATCCGACGTCGATTACTTACGCTTTATCGAGCTTAATCGAAGGCCTTACGAAAAGAAGCCAATGGCATATGAGGATTCACCCTTGTTGCGGTATGGCTACGTATGTTTACGTAGATCGTAGCGTTCCAGCGCCAGATGCTAAGTTTATACCGATTACTGATATGATCGACGTAGAGGGATTATTTGAATATTTAAAGGAGAAGGCTTTCGATTTAAAAAGAGCGAAAAGTAGGCATCTTATAGCTTTAAAGGTATTGCTTAAGTTAAGGAAGTTCATTATAAAGGAAAAGCTTCCGAAGGGCTTTAACCTTTATAAGATTATCTTTAATATTTTCTTACGGCATAATTATCAAGCGCTTGGCGAGTTTAATTATCGATTTATGTATATAGGAATGATGCACTTTATGGATTTATATAATTATGATGTGCAAAGGGTAATGCGCTGTGGTGTTCATTATATTACTTCTAATCTTAAAGTAATACCATTTTGTACGTTTAACGTGCTTTCTGATATCTATAGAGATTGTATTCAAAAAGAATATGGAATGAGCTTAAAGGATTATGAAAGGATTGGTGGCAAATTAGGTGAGCAATTGAAGTATAAAAGGGATGTGAAGAAGTTAAAGTCAAGTGATATATATCGAAGGACATATGAGCCATTCTTACGTATGATGAAAGCTTAACGCTCATAAATGCTAAGGGTTTCTCATCGCATTCTTCAGAGTTATTAGCGTCAAAGCATTGTTAAAAGTTAAGCTTAGTTACGTACGCGGCTTATCGTAGAGCTTTTAAGGCCTTCATCGACCGTTGGCCTTTTAAGCCCAAGGAACTCACTTGAGGGGATCGTCCGTACTTAAGCTTAGGGGTGAGGGATCATAAGCGAGGGACGTACGGCCGTAATAGACGCCTCAGGCCTCGTCCTAGGGAGGATGGCGAGCGTTATAGCCAAGCGCCTCTTACAAGGGGAGCGAATCATCATCGTAAACGCTGAAAAGGCCGTGATATCCGGCAAGAGGAGAAGCGTCATCGAGGGGAGGAAGAAATTCCTCAAGGTCGGACATCCTTGGAAGGGACCTTCTCACCCTAGGAGGCCTGATCAAATCGTGAGGAGAACCGTGCGCGGCATGCTCCCTTATCGTCAGCCTAAAGGATCGCAAGCGTATAGAAGGTTACGGGTTTACGTAGGAGTTCCTAAGGAGTTCGCAAGCGTTATCGTTGGGACGATACCAGAGGCGTCAGCTGATAAATTGAAATGCCCTTACGTAACGATTGAAGAGTTATCTAAGGAGGTCGGTTGAAGATAGAGGGGAAGTTGAAATGTCTAAAGCAAGGATTTTATTGACTAGCGGAAAGCGTAAGACGGCCATAGTAAGGGCGACGGTTCGAGCTGGATATGGAAGGGTTCGTATAAATGGCATCCCTCTTGAGATCTTAGAGCCAAGGGTAGCTCGTGAGAAAATAATGGAGTCGCTTTTGCATACTGAAGGTATAAGAGAAAAGCTTGATATAGATGTAAAGGCCTCAGGAGGAGGATTCATGGGACAAGCTGAAGCCATAAGGATTGTGATAGCAAGGGCGATTGTAGAGTGGACGAA
>WUQV01000147.1 GCA_009889585.1 Candidatus Bathyarchaeota archaeon
CTACTTTCAGCTACATAACAGATGCGATCAAAAGGTTTAAATATCGCCTCGTATTCGCTCAAGCTTCTCCAAACCCTTAAAAGTTTTCACAACTTAATTAAGGCTCTTAGGCAATTCTAGCTGCTTGTAAAAGCATGTACCTTAAGATTATCAAAGAGCCCCCTAGGCCTAAAGTAGATCTCGAAAGCTGATCTTTATGCCAGCAAATCCTTAACCTTATCTACCAACTTTTTGACATCCTTGGCGTCTTCTTCCACAATCTCCGACGGAAGCCAGTTTTCATAGAAATTTTGATGAAGCACTATCGCTGATTGCCAAAGAAGCCTCATCTCTACGTCTCCCTTTTCCCTTACAATTTTAACAACCTCCCTATGAAGATCGCTATGGCTTCTTAGCTCTAAGCCCTTCTTAGCAGCAAGCGCCTTCACAATTTGTGAGGCAGCTCCCCAGAACTTCTCAGATGCTTTCACATAATCCTTCTTCATTAGGAATCCATCCCCCTCCCTTAGGTATTTCTCGCAAAGGCCCTTGTGCATTTGTACTTTAGCTTCAGGGTCGCTAATGCCGTAATAATTGATGATGGCTTCGTTGATTAGCTCCTCTAGGGATTTTCCCTCAGACTCGGCCTTCCTCTTCAACATTAAAAGGATGCTGTTCGGCAATTCAACAAGTACTGTGGCCATACACCTTAGCCATGATGCCATATTTGTCCTTAGTAATAAGGGTTTTGCACGGGCGGATGTTCAAGCAACGTCTCCTCATACTTCTAAGTAGCTTCCGATATAAGTAATGTAGTATTGCTGGTTAGTGTGCATCTACTTCAAACCTTTGAGAGTTGACGCTTGTCAAGAAAGCATTTTAATGAAATAATCCGCACGTTACCTAAAAGTACGCTTAACTTAATAGCGGCAGAAGCAGAAATGGTAGTTAAATCATGCTCGCATGAGGCTTCAGTTGAGCTTCATGGAGGCTAACGTACGAATTGCTTAGCTAATTGATCGATCCGTTAGGCGGGCGTTAGCGCCATTTAGTCAACAACTTGAATGGCAGTTGGATGGTGGGGTCGCTGGGACTTGAACCCGGACATGTTGGCGAAGTCTCCAATGGGGCTACCGGAACATCCCCTCTTTTTTCCTGTATTCGTAATGTGCGTGCTCTTCTCCTTAGCATCAACCCGTACCATGCCGTTCGCCTAGAGCCAGCATTAGGATAGGTACCCGCCTACGGAAAAGGGGTTCTAATTACGCCCTCCTCCAAACCTTACTCGTGAACTGCTTCAAGTGAGGATTATTTACTCTGATTTAACTTTAATTTTCATAGAATGCTCTCCTCTTATTAACTTCTCAGCCTCTTTAAAGGTCTCAAACTCACCGTCGTAATAGATGATAATACCTGCACATCTTAACGAAACATAGTTGTCCACGAGTCTCATGGTTTTATGGAATAACTATCTTGGTATAACTATCCAGAACCTATCTAACACTCTTGAGTTTATCATCTTATGCCACTGCTCAGGATCTAACTTCTCTACCTCTACTTCATAACCATCGATTGCAGCTTCGTCCTTTGGCTTGCTCAAGACATCTATCCGGCCTAGCCGTCTGACCCTTTTGACAGGTTTAAAGTCCATTATTCCATCAATTTCACTCATAGTAATCTCATCTGGTGCGAAGATTATATTTGGACCGTATTCAACTTCAGCTGTCGTTACACGTTTGCTTTCCCTGAGCATTTTATAAAGCTCATACTGAATATATTTGTGATAATCAGATTTCAACTCAAGCTCACTAAGTTTGGAATCTGAAGGTTGTAGTGAGAAAAACCGATCGGATGCTTTGAGTTCTTCAGTTAAAGGATTAGCCAACACTAGGCCGTATTTCATGAATTCATTCAGATATGAACATTCCCAAGCTATTGTGTATGCAGACATGCCGGTTATGTAAGGGTAATCGACAGCCTGCTGTAGGTCAACACTAATTAAACCACTTTTAACCTCCCATACTTCTATGAAGCTTGGTATCAGGATATCGGGATATCGAGATCGGGTACGTTTCACGTAGGATATCGTCAGGTGCTTCTTAGCGACTGTAGCTAGTTGCTTCCATGTACTTTCGATCGGTATTTTAGGATCTAAATAAGCTTTGACGCCCATTTCTTGCAGTTTTCTGTAAAGCTCGAACTTGAGGACGCACTCTGTGAACGGGAAAAGTTGCTTAGGAAGTTCCACGATCTCACCCGTCCTTAGCTTAATCGGTGGCTCAATGATAAAGGGGAACGGCTTATAGGAAGGTAAAAGGGATACGCGCTCCTGTCCCCGTCTATCAGGCATTATTTCGACCCTCTGCCTTTTACATCCATGAACCTCAGGTATTCGATGTTCTATGCAGTACCAATATTCACATTCTTTACACTTAAAACCATCTATATGCGTTAATTTTCCTACCACAGTATTTGCACACGTTCATTAGATCACCATTATTAAGGACAGGGAATACACAACCTCTTGTAAGGTTAAAGGCTTATAAGCCTTACGGAATTTTCTAAAAACAACTTTCTCATTGACGTGTAAGTTTCTGAATGTTAAAAGTTACAACCTTAGCTGTACCCCTATCAAGGGTTGATGCAAACTCGTTACTTTGGCTATTTTATATTCATATTTCTGTCTATCGCTAAGCTGGTTATTGAAATCAGCTAGAAAATCTACGATTGAAAACATGGATGAATGGCGTAAGGCTTAAATCCTCCATGCCTATTTTCCCATCCGAGGAAGCCCGCGAACCATTCGTGGGAGGGGGGTCACACCTCTTAGAGCGCGCCTAAGCATATGGTGAGTATTATGGAGCCATCCGAGGTAACGAGGTTAAAAGATCGTGCGAAAGAAATATTAGAAAGATTATTTGGCTTGTTTTCTGTGTGGAATTATAAAGTCACCGGCATATATCCTGAGAATGAGAAATTTGTTATAAAGGGTGTTTTTACTGAGGACTATGAGGGACAACGTCAGCATTCCTTTATGATGAAGCTTGATAGATATGGAAGGCTTATCGATGTTGCTATTTCATAAAAATAAGAATGTTAATAAAGCGATTTTAAATAAGCAAAGTGTGAATAGGATTCCCCCTATGGAAATAGCTTTGGAAGTAGCCCTTAGATTTTTAGAGAGGGCCTATGGGATGCTAGGATCAAGGGAGTTCAGAATTGAGAGCATAGAATATGATCCTGATTCTGGAGCGTGGAGAGTCCTTTTATTAAGGATTATAGGTTCCATAAGCGAGCGCTACGAATTGATGGTTGACGTTGCTCGGGAGAGGCCTGTTAGGTTTCGCTTGCTTTGATTAAGACGGCATGACTTACTTAGTTAACGGACTTTAGCGATGGAAGCGAAGGCGCTTATGCTTGCCTGAAAAGCTACTTTGCGATTGAAGACGCGATGATCGAAGTAAATCTTGACGGCATGATGGGGTCGCCGGGATTTGAACCCGGGATCGCCAGCGCCCCAGGC
>WUQV01000148.1 GCA_009889585.1 Candidatus Bathyarchaeota archaeon
CCGACGGTTCGGCAGCTTATAAGCCCCTTCTCTAACTCGCGTTATGAGAGCCTTGCGAGTCCTTAGCGTCGTATTGCCAGACAGAGTGGTTGAGAGGCTCGTGAGGAGAGCGGAGCGGGAGGCTAGAACGGTTGAGGAGCTGTTGGCTGAGATAGCGCTTAAACTCGTTAACGCTGATCTTCCCTCTAAAGTAGAGGCCCACCTCGTGCTTTGCGAGAAATATCTGAGCGAGGCAGAGGAGTTCCTCAAGAAGGGCGACGCCGTTCAAGCTTCCGAGAAGGGCTGGGGAGCCGCTTCGCAGGTCGTGAAGGCTATCGCGGCTAAGGAAGAGGTCGAGATAAGGAGCCATAGAGAGCTTCACGACTACGTCTCAAAGCTCGCGGGGAGGATTAAGGATCCTGAGGTCAGGATGCTATGGAAAAGCGCGGGCTTCCTTCACGTAAATTTCTACGAGGATTGGTTTACGATCGAGGACGTAAGGAGGTTCATCGAGAAGCTAATGGCGCTGCTTCAGCGGATCGGATCCGGCTGAACGCCTCGATGACGGCCATAGTGCTCATGGCTCTAAGGGATTAAACTCGGACGAAATTTGTTGACGCCAAGGGAGCTGAGAAGCCTGGACATCCTGCGCTAAGCGGAAGGGGTTTCATCCAAGCCCCTTGAGCGCAAAGAGCCCAGTTTCTTGCTAAGCGAGGAAAGCCTCTACTGCCGACTCAAATTACGCCGTAATCGAGATAGCTGCTCATGAAGTAAGAGCGCTATTAAGTTGAAGAGATATGCCTTAGGGCGGGGGGCGCGGCGCGAAATCCGCCTAAGTCACGGCTTTAGCTATGCTGCCGTCGACTTCACGCGCAGGGTGAGAAGGGTTACCAAGAGCCGGAATCTTATAACGATGCTCCAGAGGGTAGCGTGGAAGATCCGCTTCACTGCGACGAGCTTCGTCGAAAGGGCCCTCCCGCTGGGTAGGGAGTTCGCTGCCATAACAACAAGCTTTACCCTCAGAGCGGCTTCTATCAGTCCGCCTTCGTGGAACTGGACTTACGATAAAGGGGAGGAGAAGTGCGATTACCCGAATTGTGAGAGGAAGGATCCAGTAAACTTAATCTTTCTCCTATCACTGAATAAAATAGCCCGAGTATTGGCTAGGTACGGTTGGAATGCCCCAATCGCCGCTTGGGATCAGCATATTCACATCGATACCATCCCTAGGGCGCAGAATATGCAGCTCGTACTAGGCAACTTGGCAATAAGGTACCACGTGAGGATTTGGGAGCTAGGAGACAGATGCATCGGAAACGCTCACTTCGAAGCTCTCTCGTTTCGTGGTAGGCACGTCGTGCGCAGCCATGAAAATGGGGAACAGAGCATCGCGTCTATCTTCGAGCAGGAGGGCTTCTCGGTTACGCGCAACTTAGTTGA
>WUQV01000149.1 GCA_009889585.1 Candidatus Bathyarchaeota archaeon
ACAGGACGTTGCCCAACTCGTACTTAGCGAGTTCTATCGTGTAATTTCCGGGCAGAACCTCTATCTTGCCAACTCTGATGGACTTAAAGATGGCCGAGGCATCGAAGAGGTAGCTCAACGGCTCTCTCTGTCCTCCCTGATAGACTTAACGATGTCCTCAGCTGGCACGAGGAGGAGCAGATCCCTCAACCTCTCGATGTCCTTCTTGACCTCCTCTAAGTACTTCTTCCTAATTGCTTCCTCTATGGCCGCCTTTAGTAGGGCGGAAGGCTTAATGCCCATGCGTTCGAGTTCCTCCTTCGTCTCCTTAGGAACCTTGACGGATATCGTCACATACCTACCCATATGACAACCATTTATTCCTACTTATTAGTAGGAATATAAGGATTACCTGAGGGGGCCATTAGGCTGTGATAGGCGCGTTCGAGGCTTAAGGTTGACCTGTTCATAGGCTCGGATTTAACGTCGTTATTCCACCTTCGATTTCCCTTCCCCGTCGGCCTACGTGCACCTACTTCAGCCTACACTCGTGGCTGCGCTCAGGTTCCTATTCCTAGACTTTAGGAGGACGATTGAAGCACGTCCGTCAGAGGGGCATAGCGTTGGACGAATTCCCTTTTAAGGGCTACGAACGTATCGATGAGGTGATGTACGGCTGGAACGGTCGAATCCTACGCGTTAACCTATCCAACGGCAAAACGTCCGTTCAAACGTTCGACGCTGAATTCGCGTTAAAGTACGTCGGCGGAAGGGGCTTCGCGATAAGGCTCCTATGGGATGAGCTCGCCCCAGGCGTAGATCCATTGGGCCCTGATAACAGGCTTATCTTCGCCGCTGGGCCGTTAACCGGGCTCTTAGGCCCTAGCCTCAGCAAGCTCGTCGTAGCCGCCAAAAGCCCCCTTACGAACGGCTACGGGGATGGAAACGTCGGCAGCTTAGCGGCTGTCTACCTAAGGAAGGCCGGGTACGACGCGATCGTCGTAGAAGGAAGGGCTCGTAAGCCTACGTACTTGTACGTCGAGGACGAAGGCGTTAGCTTGTTGAGCGCCGAAGGCCTTTGGGGCCGGACGACGTTCGAGACGGAGCGAAAGCTCAAGGAGGTTCACGGTAAGGACATCGGCGTCCTAACGATCGGGCCGGGAGGGGAGAACCTCGTTAAGATGGCCGTCATCACTTCCCAAGAGGGAAGGGCTGGAGGCAGGCCAGGCATCGGGGCCGTCATGGGATCTAAGAACCTAAAGGCCTTAGTCATCAGGGGGACGAAGGAGGTACCTTTAGCGGACCTTAAGGCCTATCGAGAGCTAATCGTCGAAGCGTACCGCGATATCAAGGCTAAAGCTGGCTACGAGTTCTGGATTAGGCAAGGGACGATGGCAATAATCGAATGGTCTCAAGAGAACTACGTCCTTCCGACGTATAACTTCAAGGAGGGCTCCTTCGATCGATACAGATGCGTAGATGGGTACGCGATGGAGGCCGCTAAGGTTGAGCGAAGAGGCTGTCCCTATTGTAACATGGCGTGCGGTAACGTCGTCCTAGACTCGGAGGGCCGCTCCTCTGAGCTAGATTACGAAGGAGTGGCCATGCTCAGCTCGAACGTCGGCATCGGCCACCTTGGGAGCGTTTCAATCCTCAACCGATTAGCCGATGAATACGGTTTGGACACGATATCGCTAGGGAACGTCTTAGCGTTCGCCATGGAGGCTACTGAAAGAGGCCTGTTAAAGGATGGCGTGGAATGGGGGGATTTCAAAAGGGCTAAGGCCTTGGTGGAGGATACGGCCTACAGACGAGACCTCGGAGCCTTGCTCGCAGAAGGCGTCATGAGGATTAGCGAAAAGCTTAAGGCTGGGTCAGAGGCATGGGCGATGCACGTCAAGGGCCTTGAGGTATCAGCTTACGATTGTCATACGACCCCTGCTATGGCCTTGTCTTACGCCACTTCGCCGATAGGAGCTCATCATAAGGATGCGTGGATAATAGCTTGGGAGGTAAGGGTCGATAGACTTGGTTATTCGAAGGAGAAGGCGGCGAAGGTCGTAGAGCTTCAAAGGATTCGAGGAGGCCTCTTTGAGTCAATCGTCTCATGTAGATTCCCTTGGGTTGAATTGGGCTTTTCATTAGAATGGTACCCGAGGTTGCTAAAAGCTGCGACTGGCGTTAATATGCCGTTAGAGGAGCTATTGTATTCAGTTGCTGATAGAATTTATGCGCTTATTAGGGCGTTTTGGGTGAGGGAGTATGGAGGAATGTGGAGTAGTAAATTGGACGTTCCGCCGAGGAGATGGTTTGATGAACCATTAACTAAGGGGCATTATGCAGGGCTTAAATTAGATGAGGAGAAGTTCAATGAATTGCTTAAAGGTTATTATGAATTGCGAGGGTGGGATGGAAGAGGGATACCTAGGAGGAATACATTAGAAAGGTTAGGTCTAGCGGATATAGCTAACGAGCTTGAGAAATACGTCAAACTCAAGCCGTGAGCTATATCAGACGTTTTATATAGCGCTAGGTCGCCAGAAATCCCTAGACATAAACGTGGGCAGTTGCATACGTCGTTGCTATTTATTCATAGTAAGGTCTTTGTTAGACCAAATGATTATCTGATGTTATAAGGAAGTCAGGATAGGCTGCGCCCTCACTAGAGCTCCTTCACGTATAGCTCAGAGAAGTTAGGGGACAACGTATAGCTACCCTTAAGCCCTTATGGACTTTAAAGGATATCCCAATCCTTCTGTTAGAGGTCGCCTCTATTAACTCGTGAAAGCTAAGCCTTAAGCCCTTAGACGCTCTGCCTACTTAACAATAATGCCTCCCCATTGCATAGGCGTTTGAGGCGTTATCTAAAGCTATCTATCCGTAAAGAGCTTAAATGAGGTCCTTCGTAGATAGACTAAACCTCGAAGAGTTTAATGCCGTAGGAGTAATGCTGAGGAGCTCTTGGAGGGAAAAACTCCATCTATAAGACTTTTATATCAGCTTAAGGATATAAAGCGCTGGGGTAGCTTCTTGGCCAGGATCGGCAGCTTAAGGCTGATTTCGTATAAACGCATAGGCAGGGTTTATAGCGTCGAAGTGCTTAGGAAGCTCTACGAGGAATATGAAGATGCCTACAAGGGTAAAGATAAGGATTAGAAGTCTAAAAGGCTTTAGGGTAGGAGAGATAATGGAAACTAGCTCTCTTCTTAACACTGGATATACAGGTTCTTCGCCAGAGGTAATTTTTCCCTTAAGGCTAGCGGAGACGTTAGGGGTATGGCCTCCTCCACTAGGAGCTATAGAGTCTACTTACGATACGGCTGGTGGGCCAGTTAGGTTTTATATGATTAAGGAAGCAGCTATAATAAGAATAGTAGAAGAGGACGTGTTATCTAAAGAGCTAATAGTAGATGTAGCTGTATCCCCTATAGAGAAGGAGGTTCTCTTAAGTGACTACGTAATAGGGGAGCTGGGCATAGTTATATTAAACGCTTATAGAGGTTATTGGAGGTTCGACTTCGACCCCTTGGATAAGGTGAGGTATGGCAAAAGGCCTGAGCTTTGGTAAGCTTGCTATCCGATATAAAAAGCCTTCAAAAACCTCAGACGGCTCTATTCATAACCCGAACTTAACCGTGAAGTTAATGAGGTCGGCGAGGGAGTTGCAGAGAAGGAGCTCACGCTAGGTGGCGGCTAATCTGGATAAGCGAAGTATGACTCGTCTTCCCCCATCGTTCTTCTCACGTTTCATGACGTTCTAAGCGCTCTCTGACGCTCCTCTTTAAATGCTCAGTATGAATTTGAATACATGGACTTTCAACGGAATCCGTTAAACGTCAATAAATGGCCTATGGACGAAGATCACGTGGCTGGCCGATTATCCGAATATAGACCGTACAGAGCTTTACCGAAAAGCTTAAATTTCAATCCGAGGAAGGCGAGGAATGTAGGAATGCCGAAGAGCGGGCTAAGCCATTCAAGGCTAATAATCGCAACTACAACTTTAATTATAATCGCGATGTGGACTGCGATGGGGATCATCGTTAATAATAGCCCTTATGAAAACGTTGCAAGAAGAGCAGAAGATAGGGTAGATCCGGAATTATATTCAGCTATATCATTTCATGGTAAAGCAAGGGCATGGATACTTGTAGTCCTTGATCATTTTAAGAGGGAGGAAGGAAGAATTCCAAAGGATGTTTATGATATGATAATGAGGCATAAGGGGCCTGCATATCTAGTGTACGATGTAGATGAATTCAATGCTAAAGTGCCGTGGCATTTGCGAAAGCTCCCCGAATTGTACGTTTTTACAATCGAAGTAGATGAAAGGGCTTTAAACATCCTTAAAGAAGCTGAAGGAATAAGGGGATTAGCATTATATAGGGAGCTTTCATTAGACTTCATAAGCCGTGTAGCTGGGATCGATAAAGCCTTAATAGGGCCTGTTTTTCATAAAGGTGTAGTAGAGCTCATCTTACTTATACGTGAATATGCTCCAGAATATTCAATAGTGGTGGAAATATCTACATGGGGAAAAGGAAGCCCTGTAACAGTATTACGGAGATTCGTAGATAGAGGGGTAGTGAAGATCCAATGGGTAATACGAGATCCTAGTGATCCAGAGATGCCGGTTCTCCCTGGAGGTTCTTTCGTTACGATGAATATAAAGGCGGATTTTGAATTCTTGAAGGAGTTGATGAAGGAGTTAATAAGATCTTTTGGTACTGAAGGTTGGGGTATCAAGCCATTAATAGCCTTTAAGGCTACTTTCTCCCTCCCCTAAATAGTGATCATTATGTACTTCAGCAATATTAAAGTTGACAAAGGAAAGTGATACTCGGTCGTCTTACTCATAGACGGAACTGTATTTGTACTTGTCGCCTTTTTTAATACACCTCTCAATACTAGGTCTTAACGTAGGAAGGCTCGATGTCATCCCTTATTGAATATGTTAAGTCAAGCGTGAGGAGGAAGCTAGGACCGTTTGGAGACGAACATAACATCGCAAAAGGGGAGATGTGAAAGCCCGCCAGTCTATAAGTGAGAAGACCAATATATGCATGTGAAAGAGGGATGTAGACAGATATGGAGGGTAGCATGTATGTGAGGAGAAGAGAGTAGATTGTGCATTGCTTTTCAAGAAGAAAAGGAAACAGTTAGAAGACTTTTGTGCAAAGAGCATACGGAGTGGAATACCATGTAAGATTAAGTGGACACATGAAGAAAACGTGAACTTATGCCTAGCCCGTTAAAGGGGTGCGTTAAGGACCTCTGCCCGCCCTGATGAATGTTAAATGCAGGCATCTACCTGTATAAGGTTGAATATGAAAAGTGGAACGTTAGTACTAAAGGGCTTACGATCTGCCTATTCACAGCTTTAGGTATCACTGATGCGCGCTTTCCTCACGATAACTCAGCCGAGCAAGGTCAAAGGGCTGACGACCATCGTTTACTACGAGGGATTTCCGAGGAGTCAAGCTACACTCTTATATGAAGAGGCTAAGTCAATAACTAATGAATTCCTCAAGATAATTCGAAGAAGGCTCCCGATCTAAAATTAGAGTATACTTGTGAAAGGCCTTAGGTCAAGTTGTGCTTGAACTTTTACATTTGATAGCGTCAGCGACTTAACTGAAGATTATTCTTCGCCCCTATCGCAGGGGTCGGCGTTATTGAAGCTGGCACTACGGTCGGAGCGATCGTTAACGTCGCCAATCGTATCGCCTCCTCGAAGTCGATCTCCTCAAGGGCTTACCATAATCGGAGCCGTCGAAATCCTTAGACGTAAACATGAGCACATCGTATACATCATTGTTACTCACTCATAGTAACATACGTAAATTCGCTTCCACATGTGATCGGCTGAAGAGATTCCATCCATCATCGCCTTTCAGTGCTCGAGTCTTAAGTCATCGATAGGAAGAGGGTTCTTGGGCACAACCTTCTTGCTTTTCTACTAATGGAAGCGTAGTCAAGGTCGCTCCATTTAGTCTGAGGGGATACGTCTTTACCATAATGCTCCTTCTTCAAAGCATGGAAATAACTAAAACCGTCCTCACAAGGCCTTTCTAACCTTGTTAAGGGGTTAGTGAAGAACGGTGGAAATGTAGTTGAATTTGGAAGGTTTTATCTCTCCCCTAAAGATTTCTTTTATTTGCATGATAGCTTTAAGGCTTTTTGTGTCAAAAATTAGCCTAATGCTTAGAAACGTTTAAAAGCTACCACTAGCAAATCACACATCGAAGAAGCTCATGAGGCGCAGGATAAGAGCTCGCATAGTTGAGCCGAAGGATTTGGGAAAGGTTGAAGTTGAATCTGAAGAAGAGCTTGAAAAAATAGCTAGTGACCTTGATTCGCCAATATTATTGTGCGAAAGAGATGGCTACATTGGAGTCTTTGATGGAAGGAATAAGGTGCTCTACTACTGGCCTATTAAGAAGGCTAAATGAATGGCTCTCGAGGTTAGCGAGGATTCTCGAGAAGCTGACGGAGAGAAGACAAGAGGAGACGGTTGTAGTCGCAAAAGAGTACACCGCTACATATACCGCCGTCCACAGCATAAGGAAACGATCTGGGTACATCGATCTGTCTAAGGTGCCTCACAGGCATAGGCGAGAGGCATACAATCTTCTCCTGAAGATCATTGAATCGAAGTTCAAGAAGCGGCCCATCGAAATCCACATACACATGCCTCGTTTTATATCATATCAATATGAAGGCTTTGAATCGATGACCGACTGAGTTTCAAATCGTAATTAGGAATATCATGTTTTCGATTTTTAGAACCCATGGCATTTTCTAATATGGATTTAAACCAGTTAAGGTGATCATATACTCCCTTGCGAGACCTATGCCATCCCTTAATCCTGAATTATGCTGAGGACTTCTCAAGCCTAAAGGCAGACGTTGGGCGTAACGCTTAGGCTTGACCAATGGGATGCACTTGCCCAGCTAACTATCGAAAAGCTTATTAACTTATGCATATACACCGCTGTACGACCCGAAAAATTAAAGTCGGGTTCCTCTTCTTCACCCCCAGTAGTTATGCCTTCTTCTGCCATCCTCACCCACTCCTTCATTAGCTCCCAAGTAATAGTGAAGCCTATAGGATCCGACGGATTAATCGTAATAAGCCCGAAGTAAGAACGATAACTATAGACTACGGAAAATCCGTGATGGTTAAGCTCTTCATATCAAGCAAAGGAGGGAACTAACACCTGAAGTTGTGGAGTTAAGATTCGATCTAAGTGCATCAAGTTCAGAAATCCCTTATTCCTTTAGAAGTGAAAAGTCCACTTGACCCTATATAAGGGTTAATGGCTACATAAGATATCAACCTGAAGTCATTAAAGTGAAAGAAGGTGAAATGGCTGAAGCATGGTTCATTATTGAATTCACTGAAGACCTTGTTCTTGCTCTCTTCTTCAATAAGAGGCTTGGAGGGATCATAATGACATTACCTGTCGACGTTCGCGCCTCTGAAGGAATAGCTGTTAGCGTAGGATTACTTGAAGCGTCGATAACTTTAACCAAAGAGGGCGCTTAACCCCTCTAACGCCACCTCCTCCCTTTCTCGTTCCTCTTCCTCCTTTCGCTTCTTCTCCTCTTCCTCCTTCTTCGCGCTTACCGTAGGAGTCGACGTCGTTGGAGTTGGCGCTATAGCTGGCGTCGCCACGAGCGTCGCCGATTGTATCGCTCCCTCTATGTCGATCTCCTCAAGGGCCGCTACGAGCGCCTTCACCCTAACCGGATCGGCGTTCACGCCGGCTACTGTTAGCACTTGCGTAAGGTTCCTTTCGTTTATCGGCTTGCCGGCCTTATGGAGGAGCATCGCGGCGTAAATGTACTCCATGCCCATTTCCATCCCTCCGCTATCCCTTTGTGATTAAATCGCTTACACTTAAGGCTTCCGCGTAAGCCCTTTTGATCAAGTCGACGATCGTCTCGCGAATGGGAACGACCGCCCTTATGGCTAACGAACGAGCCTCTTTATGCGCCCTTTGGATCAAAAGGGCGACGTTCTCGGGGATCGGGTAGGCTGCGTTTAACGAGAGGTTGAACGCGCATCTTTGGGCTTCATTCAAGCCCTTTCGAATGCCGTCGAGATCGAGCTCTAACTCGTCGCCCTTGATCATTACGCCTTCGTCGAAGGCGGCCTTTAAGGAGAGGCCGACTTCGATCGCCTTTAAGCCTAGCTTCGATAAGACGCTAGCGAGTTGCTCTGAAATCACCTCCTCCTTTTTAACGAGGACTTTTTCCTTGACGATCCAAACGCTTCCTGATTCCACCTTCGTCGATAGGCCGACCGCGTGCAATTGGCTTATGATAGGGCCTGGCGGTAGCCCGGTGTTACCAGCTGGCGCTATTACGTCGTACGTAGCTACGTCACCCGCTTTAGCGAACGCCTTCACCCTGCTCCTTCTTAAGAGGAGGGCGAGCTTGAAAGGGTTCAAATCCGTGAACAAAAATATGTTCGGCCCGCTTAATAGCTCCTCTAACGCCTTAAGCTTCGGCTTATCCCTTAAGCCAGCTACGGCCTTCTTAAAGAGCGAATTCTTAAAGACCTTCATGTGAACGCTTCCCTTTAACTTCCTCCTTAGCTCATGAAGTTGAGCCGCTCGAACCTTCTCTAAGCTAGCTATTCCAAGCACTCGATACTCATTCAATAAATTTTTCACTTCTTCAACTATTTGAGACTTTTGTAAAGATATTTGCTGACGCAAAATTTCAACCTCACATTTCAACTCTTACAGATGGTCCCATACTCATCTTTAAGTAAATGGACTTAATGTTTTTTAACCCCCTCTTAAGCTTACTTTCAACTGTATGAATAACCTTTAATGCATTCTCAGCTATTTGATCATCAAGCATATCCTCAGCTCCCACTTTACATTGTACGATCGGCTGGCCTCTCATCCTAGCCATTACCATCCTCCTATGCCTTTCGATCCTATCCTTAACGTCCACCCCAAGGGGAACGGGCGCCGGCATCTTACCCCTTGGGCCTAATATGGAGCCGAGGATCTTGCCGATCAAGGGCATGAGGGGGGCCTCGGCTAAGAAGAAATCGTAATTCCTCGCCAACTCGCGCTGCCTTCTCTTATTACCAGCTAAAGCCTCAAGATCCTCCTTTCTTAAGATTAAGTCCGCTCCAGCCTCCTTAGCCTTTAACGCTAACTCACCTGATGCTATTACACATACTTTGCCTCCTCCTTTAACCTTATGCGGTAGCTCAACTAACTCATGAATCCTCTCCTCAGGCTTCTTTGGATCTACATCTTGCAAGTTAATAATGAGCTCTACCGATTGTATGAAGCCCCTCTTTTTAGAGTTCTCCCTAACCTTCTTAATAGAATTGAGAATTACGTTTAAATCTAATGACATATTAATCACTATCCATTATAAACTGATCATTCACGTAGGCTTCTCAATGAAAAATTCATCATACATACCTTCATCTACCTCCTTTTGAACGATCTTAGGATCCTTACCATTAATCGTTACACCTACGCTAATACAACTTCCTAAGACTTCCTTAACGGCTGCTTTTAACGTCTTAGCCAATAACTTCGAGCTCTTCGTCTTAGCTATTTTTAAAACTTGCTCCATGGATAAATTCCCAACCTTCTTCGACTTAGGCTCCCCAGATCCCTTCGAAGCCTTTAACTCGCTTATGATTAAGGCAGCAGTCGTAGGCACTCCGACCTTTACTTCGAACTCCTTCGTCTCTACGTCAACTATTATCATCACAGGCACCTTTATCCCAGCGAAATCCTTCGTCAACTCGTTAATCTTGCTCACTACGGCGAAGACGTTTACGCCTAACGGCCCGAGCGAAGGCCCTATCGGCGGCCCTCCCGTCGCTTGTCCACCGCTAATGAGGACTTCTATCGTCTTCTTCTCACCCATTTCACTCGCCCTTCTTCGATTTCTCCACCAACTTTACGTAATCGGCGTGAATCGTAATCGGCAAAGTGAAAGTAGCCTCTAATAACTCTAACGTTACTTCTCCTTTCGCCTTATCCACCCTCATTACCCTTGCCTTCATATCTTTAAACGGGCCTCCTACTATCTCAACGATGTCTTCTTCGTCTAACTCCTCGACGACCGGCTTCATGATGATGTAACGTTCGACCTCCGATAATGAGACCTTAACGGGCGGAGTTTGCTTTAAGTGTTTTATCCCTTTCGTAGCCATATCCACGAATTGAGGCCCAGTCGCTTCTACGCATAAGTATCCGCTCAACGGCTCGGGGACGAGGATAGCCTTTATCTCACGCCTTAGCTCCTCATCAGATTCGACCCTCGATTCGATCAAGCTCGCTACGTTCCTCTCCTGCCCGACAGTCGTCCTAACGGAGAAGATCGACGGAGGAGGCCTTTTCCCTCCGTACCTCAAGTACTTATCCTTGCGCATTACATTTCGTACGTCCCAAAAGCCCATCTTAAGATTTGCCTCCGGGAAGTCGATGAGGCGCGAAGCGTTATTAAGCCTTATTTTGGCCATTCGTTCTAAAGGAAAGCGCAAGGGAGGCGGGATGAAGGTCGAGCCGGAGCCATCAAGCTGGATGGAAAGGGATAAAGCGTTCATATGGGATTACCCCTACGTTGAAAAGCGGATAATGGAGATGATGAAAAGAGGGGAATCCATAGCTAAAATCATAAGGGAGTTGTTAAAGTATGTTGAAGAGGGATGAGTTAATTCTCAAGGTAGAAAATATAGGTGGAATTCGTGGTAAGCTAGAGTTAAAGATTAAGCAACCTATAACTTTCATTAATGCTCCTAATGCTGCTGGAAAGTCAAGTATAGTTCGTGCATTACAATTGCTTTGCAAAAATCCATTAAATCTAGATTATATATTAAATGAGTATGAAAATAATGGGAGAGTGGAGCTCATAGATGAAGAGAGATTTTTCGTTGAAATAGCAAGGTCGAAAGTAGGCATTGAAGTTTTATCGGAAAGTAAGCTTTTATGGGACATTGATGAAAAGGCATTTCATACGAGCTTTTGTGTTAGAGATGCAGAGTTGATAAAGATAATTGAGGATTATAAACCAGAGAGGCTAAAGTATTGGTTTAGGAATGTCTCTGATGCTTACTATTATGAGTCCTTAATATCGATTATTAATACGTTGCTTGAAGAGAAAAGAGGCGAATGTGAGAGATTAAAGTCTATTATTGAAGTTGATGTAAAGGATAGAGAAATTGCTTTAATAAAGGCTCAAAAGGAACTTGCAGAAGTTGAAAGCGAGCTTGCTGATGCAAATAGGAAATTAAAAGATCTAGGTTATGGTGACCTTATTAAAGGTAAAGAGCAAATGGAAAAAGAGATAAGTGACATGTGGAGGAAAATCTCAAATATGGAGGAGGAAAAAGATGAAAAGCGTCGTGAGGAAATCAATTTGCAACGTTTATATGCAGACTTAGAAGTACATAGAGAATCTGAATTAAATGAACTTCAACTTTTAATTAACGAGTTAAAAGTTGAAGAGGAAGCTGAGAAAATTATTATAGCTCGAAGAAATGATGTGATGAAGAGCCTTGATCCAGAAAAAGGTATTCCGTTCATGATTAAAAATCTTGAAAGCCGTCTAAGCAACTATTATAGTACGCTTGAAAGCATAAAATCGTTAGCGGAAGCTCAACCATGCATCCCCGTAATTGATGCTTGCATTAAGGCGACAAAGGAAGAGCTTAACATTAAGGTAAGCGAAAGAAGAAGTCTTGAAAAGGAACTTGAAAGTCTTAATGTAAGGTTGGAAGCATTAAAGAAACTACGTGCTAAAGTTGACTTTAAAAAGCGAAGTATTGCTGATTATGAAAAAAGAATGAAAGAGATAAAGGAGAGGGATTTACCAAGGATTAGGAGTGAAATAGAAAGAATAGGTGAGGAAATTGTTAAAAGTAAAGCTGATATAGAGGGAAGGGAGAATGAGTTAAGGATGATAATTGGAAATATTCTCAAGTTAGAAGGGGTTAGCGAGGGGCTTAAGAAGAGAATCGATGAGCTTAGTAAAAAGAAAAGTGAATTAGAGAAAGATATACGTGCTAAGGAGACGGAGTTAAGAAGGGCATTAGAAGCACGCTCTGAATATGAGCGAGCTATTAAAGCTGTGAAATGGCTTGAGGGATTCTTATCTCACTTACAACGTCGACATGAATATATCATAGATGGGGCTAGAAATGAATTGAATAAGGCTTTAAAGGATAATTTTGAGTTAATGCGATTCATCGGCCTTTCTGAGATAATGGTGACGCCTGATTATGAATTAATAGTTAGGCGGAAAGGAAGGCCGCCTACGAAGCTTCAAATGCTTAGCTCCTCCGAGCGGCTGACCATTTCCTTAATAATGATGTTCGTAGCAAAGCAAGCTTATGCCCCAGAGTTCCCATTGTTTGTTATTGATGAAGCTAAGGAGCCTTATGATGAGACGAGATTTGAAAAAATTATTAATTATATAAGGGGCAAAGTACCATATCTTTTGATAACTTCATTAGTACCGCTAAAAGATAAAGTAGGGTATGAAGCTATAACTACAAGTTATATGGAATGATATATTATATTGGCTGATGAAGTGATGAGTGAGGAAATACGAAAGAAGATTTTATCTAAGCTGCCGCTTAAAGATGTTCCGAAGTTTGACGTCCTTTTAAACGAATTAATAAAAGCTGTTAGAAATGAAGTTATAATTGATCTTTTGCAGCAGCCAATTGATAAGTCGCGTAAAGTAATTGATGAATGTTATGAAAAGATTAAGGAAGGATTAATAAGTAAGATGGCAGGTGATTTGGAAGAAGTAGTAAATATTATAAGGGATAGAGTGAATCGATTAAAATCATTAATAAATGAACATTTTGAAAGGCTTGATAGCTTTATCTTTCCAACCCTTGATGATAAAAGGATTCATAATATGTATGAAAGCTTGTCGGAAGATTTACGAGAAAAAAGGCCAATTATATGGGCAGATGTAGAATTTCCAACGCTTGATGAATTATCGCGATATCCTGTTGATAGAAGGAGGGCTGAATTTTATGAAAAAATAGATTATCTTAAGAAGAAGATGGCAGAAAGTGGCGGTTTCGTATCAATTGATGAATTAATGAAAAGATGTGGTAGGCCAGCTCAAGAGATTGATAAAGAGCTTTATGATGCTGGATTTTTAAGGCAGTCTCAGAAGCTTCCTAATGGTGAAGAGTTAATTGCATATAAACTTCCAATAGATGAAATATGGTTGAGAAAGAAGATGGATGAATTTGAGAGTGAAATAAGACGAGAAAAAGAGAGAATAGAAAGCATGAAGAGAGATAGATATAGGATTTATCGCGATATTTATAGACGCTAATTAAGCTTATATGAGGTGAAGTAATGGGAAGGAGAAGAAGGAGGAAGGTGATTCGCATTCCTAAGAAGCGCTTACCTAAGTTTTTTGATTGTCCAGAGTGTGGAAAGCCAAAGTCTATTAAAGTTAATATATCTTTAGCGGAGTGGACGATTACTGCTATATGTGGTGAATGCAATAATGAAGATATAGCGAAGTTAAGTAAGAAGCTAACGATTCTTTACTGCTCAAAATGTGATCGTGAAATAGTTCGTGTTAAGTTTGATGAACCTAATTCGTTAATTGCAATAGAATGTAGCAAGTGCAATGGTAAAAACTTCTTCAAGGTATCGGCTACTGACGTTTTAAAAACTCCGTTTAATTGCCTTTGCGATCCCATGAAGCAAGGGAAGTTGACGATTTCGCCACCAGGTAAATTCGCGGAGGTAGCCTGCGGAAGCTGTGGGTTGAGAAGCTTCTTTAAGCCTAAGCCAACGGATGCGCCAGTGGACGTTTACGCAAGCTTCATCGATCGTTATTATGGCAAAGGATGAGCGAATCATATCGTTCGCGTTAAACGAACGCTTCCGTAGATCTATTCGTCGACTTAAAGTATTAAGGAAGTTAAGGAATACGTAAGGCTCATGGATTTAAGGTTATATACCATGTATTGCTATTAGCATCAAAATATGGGGGTGAATGTTGTTGGGGCAAGCATCATGTTCGTTAATCTCACTCATTAAAAGAATTAACAAAACTTGTATTAACAAGCTTCATAATTTCTCTCATCGGCGGAATACTCATCCTATTGGTAATTTTAATGCCTCGAATAATTATCGGTTATGGTAAATCACCGATTGAGGAGGTATTTTCATCGACTTGGAAGATCGCACTAGTTTTCCTCATCCCAGCGATGGTTGGCTTTTTGTATGGGATCAGCATAGGCCTTTCTAAAGTGTTCATTGGTTCTCTTCCACTCGACGCGATTTACCTTACGTCAGGCTTAACCGTCGTTAGCTTGCGTATCGCTAAGCTGGGGATCCTCGCTAGTTATACCGTGATGGCAGGATCGCTATGGGCTTTCATCTTAAGCTTGATTACGTGCGCTATAGGAAGCGCGATAAGAAAGATGAAGAGCAGAAGAATCTGAGTGCAATAAGCTTGTGGCTGATTCGTTATGGAGTAAAGGGAAGGCCTAAGGAGTTACGTAGCCGTCGTTAGAACGATCCGTTAAACGCCTGCTATCGCTAAGGCGCCGCTTATCACCCCAAGCAAGAGCCCTACGATGAAGCCGCCTCCTATTGGGAAGCTAAGGGTTGAGAACACGATGATGATCACTCCCCCGAGGACGTTCCTGCCTTTGTAAAGGCAATAAGCGCCCGCCAA
>WUQV01000150.1 GCA_009889585.1 Candidatus Bathyarchaeota archaeon
GGTTGGGCAGGACGGAGGTGCTCGTAGGGACGAAGGTCGAAGTTGGAGAGCCTTTCCCCGACGTCCCGAACGAAGGCGTTTTAACGGTTAACGCTGAGCTCGTGCCGTTAGCTTCTCCTACGTTCGAGCCAGGGCCTCCGGATGAAAACTCCATCGAGTTGGCGAGGGTTGTTGACAGAGGGATAAGGGAGTCGAAGGCCATAGCTCTCGAGGAGCTTTGCCTCTTATCAGGCAAGAAGGTCTACGTCGTATTCGTCGATATATACGTCCTTAATCACGATGGGAACTTAATAGATACATCAGCCTTAGCTTCGTTGGCAGCCCTTTTGAATACGAAGATGCCGATTTTTGAAATTGAACGCGGAGAGGTAAAGAGGAAGTCCGATTATAAGCAATTGCCTATTAGAAATTATCCGATAGCTGTTACATTTGCGAAAATTGAAGATAAGTTATTAGTAGATCCTTGGTTAGAGGAGGAGCAAGTAATTGATGCTAGGTTAACTATAACTATTGATAAGGATGATAAAATTTGTGCTATTCAAAAGGGGGGGCATGGATATTTTACTATGGATGAGGTTTTAAAGGCTGCGAAAATAGCTATTGAGAAGTCTAAAGAGTTAAGGAAAGTTGTGATTGGATAATGGGAAGAATGCAAAAAGTAGGTCCAACTAGAGGGCTAGGTGCTAGATATGGAGCAAGCGTAAGGAAACGTTATGTTGATGTAATGGTAGAAGTGAAAAAGCGACGTAAGTGTCCACGATGTGGCTTCTTAAGCGTTAAAAGGAGGAGCGTTGGAATATGGGAGTGTCGTAAGTGTGGGTTCACCCTTGCTGGAGGGGCTTATGAGCTTACGACGAAAATGGGCTCGATGGCTAAACGATCAACTTCTTCGAAGGGATAAGGCTCGGTGCTTTAGTGATCGTCGTTACTACCTCTAGGCGCCCTACCCGTTTGATGAGGACCTTTTGTAACGATCTAGCCCGTTGTCTACCAGGCGCCATTCGCATTAACCGCGGGAAGCTAAGCCGAGACGGCGTAGCTGAGAAGGCCGTCGAACTAAAGGCTGATAGGGTGATCATAATCGATCGTTGGAAGGGAGGGCCTGGTAAGGTTGAGTTCTTTTTCGTCAAAGGGGGCTTAGTAAAAGCGGGGCTTTTGCTTTACGTCCGCGGGATAAAGCTTCAAAGGGAGTTCGTCGAGGTAAAGCCTAAGCCCGCTCGTTCTTTAGCCGTGAGCACGATTTCGACGGACGACGACGTCAAGGGGCTCTCCGAATCGCTCGCGGAGTTCCTTCGAACGCAGTTGATGTCGACGGATGAAGCTATTACGAAGGGCGTTCAAACGCTCGCTTATATATCTAAGGATGCCTTAGGTTGCGTTCAATTGACGTTCGTAACGCTTCCCGATCGAAAGGAGGTAGGGCCTCGAATGACGATGTCCCACGTCGTTTGGAGGCTGGATGGTTGAGGGCTAAAGCGACGATCCGCTTGAACGTACTGTCGAGGAAGCTCTTAGGGATATTATCCATCGCCTTAAGGCCTGAGGTAGAAAGCGCTCCAACTCGACGTTGTAAGGCTGAGCTATCCGAAGAAGGGCAATCGCTTGTGTTAAAGCTGGAAGCTCAAGACTCCACATCCTTAAGGGCGCTCGTTAACTCTTACTTGTTCTTAACGCTTTCAGCTTACGAAGCCATCGCTAAGGTTCAAGCCATAGAGGAGCTTTAAGCGCCAGTCCCTCATCCCATGCTTACCTAACCCTTGGATCAGAGATCGTCGGATTAACCTTAAGCTGACGACCTTATGAACCGAGAGGTTTAATTGCCTCCTTTTGAGGAGAGAATGTTGGAGGGCTTTCATGGCCGAGGAAGCGAAGCTCCCACCACAAGTTCAAGAGCGGCTGCTAAGGCTTCAACAGTTACAACAAACGCTTCAAAACGTTTTAATTCAAAAGCAGCAGTTAGAGTTAGAGCTTACTGATGTTGAACAAGCGTTAAGCGAGTTAGAGAAGCTTTCAGATGATGCAGTTGTTTATAAATCCGTTGGCATGCTCCTTATTAAGTCCGATAGAGCTAAAGTTACAAATGAATTAAATGAGCGTAAAGAATTAATCAGCATGAGGATTAGCGTTTTAGGAAGACAAGAGGAAAGGCTAAGGAGTCAAGCGAAGGACTTACAACAAAAGCTTCAGCAATATTTACGTTCCGTACCTTCGGCTTAGCGGTTGAGGCGAAGGCCTTGGAGGTAGGCCCCTTAAACATCGATAGGGATCAACTCGAAGAGATTTGCGAAATAGCCGAAAGGGCCGTTAGAAGTTACGTCCTCTCCAAGGTCTCGCCTCAAAGGATAGCCTCTTTGGACGTCGCAGTCGACGTCGAGAAGGAAGATCAACTCGTCGTGACGATAGACGTGAGCTTAGAGCTATCCCCTTTGTTAAAGGATTATGACGTTCAAAATCTCGTCAACGAGGCTGTAGAACACGCCCTTTCCTCGGTCGAAGAGCGCTTAAGGGCCTCTAAATGTGGATTAAAGAAGTGATATCGCTCTTAGACGAGCTAAGGGCTGAACTCGTCGTAATGCTTTGTCATCATAACGCAGATCCTGACGCCGTTTGTTCAGCTTACGCTTTTTCTAGCTTGCTCAAGCGCTTAAGGCCTTTCTTAAGCGTTGAAGTCGCAGCGGCTCAAGGGCCTAGCCGCCTTTCGAAGCGCATAATCGAAGCTCTTTCGATTCAGCTAGTCGACGAGCCTAAAATCGAAGAAGCGAACGCCATCATCTTAATGGACACGAACACCGTACGACAGCTAGGGGATTGGGAGGATCGCGTCAAAGTCGTTAACGCTCCCATCGTCGTCATCGACCATCACGTTAAACACGCTGAGACCGAGCGCTTAGCTAAGCTTTACTTAGCTGACGAAGGAGCTTCTTCGACCTGCGAGATCGTTTACCGACTTTTCAAGGAGGCTGATGTGAAACCTAGCGACGTCGAATCCAAGGCCTTGCTCCTCGGCATGGCGTTCGAAACGAAGCACTTCGCCATCGCCAGTTCTTTCGCTCTAAGGGCCGCCGCCGACTTGATAGAAGCTGGCGTCAACCTCCATGAGGCGCTTTCAACGCTTTCCATGCCGATGGAAGAGTCGGAGCGAATAGCGAGGTTAAAGGCATGTCAAAGGGCGAAGTTGATGAGGGTTAACAAGTGGATCATAGCCCTATCTCACGTAAGCTCCTATCA
>WUQV01000151.1 GCA_009889585.1 Candidatus Bathyarchaeota archaeon
GAAGGAGGGAAGAGCGACGGCGGCCCTTCCGCTCGTCGGCTTTAAACAGCCTCCGTCAGAAGGGATCCAAGGGGAGGTCGAGCGATCGATCCTCGATCAAGAGGGCGTAAGCCCTAAGGACTTCCTCCTCAAGGCCTTGCCTGAGGCCTCGGCCCCCGGCGGCTTACGAACGGCTTTGGCGCCCGTGTTGAATTTTCACATCGATGGGCCTTACGAGGATCCGATGAACCCTTTAACGACCTTATTAAGAGTTAGTTTCGAATTACGCCGAGGTTGTTACGCCACAGCCCTCCTAAGGGAGTTGATGAAGCCTTACGACTTGATTAAAGCTGGCTTTTAAAGTGGATAGGACTTTTAGCTTAATCTTAATCGCACTAGGCGCACGCTAACTTCAAATGGACGTAGACAGCGTATAATGTGATGTCTTGCTCAACTTCTTAGCTAATTCAATAAGTCCTAGGATTGATAGGCGCCTTAGCCCTCCTCTCCCTCGCCATATACTCGGCCACCGCCTCCTTCTTCCTCAGGTCCGACAGCACGTAACTCTTCCTCGTAAAGAATAGGTGAAAGGCGAGCCCCATCCCCTACCTCCTAGGGCCACGGGGACCAGATACGCTCAGGCGAGGTCCAGAGGTTGACGAAGATGAGGAAGGCGTTGACGATCACATAAGCGGTCGCGTGGGCTATGCGGTCCCGGCGGACCTCCCTCAGCTCCATCTCCTTCCAAGCTTCCTTGTACTCCTCTAAAGTTGTCTCGTCGCTCACGATTAATTATTTAAGATTTACGATTCAACTCATTCCTGGGCCCAGCCATCGCTAGCTTTAAGCTATGCGGAGGGTTACATCTTCAACCGAGGGTGACAAAACTTGGCTTGTCCATTAAATCGTCATATCGCCATCGATTAGTATTTTTAATTGATATCCTCTGCGGAGGAAGAAGGACGCGCGCTTAACGTAGTTTGAACTAAGGCCTTAAGTTATGGAACGAGCCTAAATCGATCTCGTGGGAACAGCACGACCTCTCGTATGTTCTTTCTCCCAGTCAGCATCATAAGCAACCTCCCTAAGCCTATCGCCCATCCTGCGTGAGGAGGCATTCCATAATCGAAGGCCCTTAAGTGATATTGAAAGGACTCAGGATCCAGCCCCTTTTCCCTTAAGCGTTTAATCAACAGCTCCTTCGAATGGATGCGCGTTCCCCCCGAGGCTAGCTCAACCCACTTCCACATAAGGTCGAACGCTTCGCAAACCCTTTGATCCTCCTTAGGCTTGAGGTAAAACGGCTTGGATTCAATCGGCCAATCCGTGATGAAGTAAAGGTACGGATGTAGCTTGCCTAAGGTTCGAAGGGCTTCCGTCGGTATGTCCTCGCCCCATTTAACCTCAAGCCCTTCCTCATGAAGCTGTTTAATGATCTCTTCGTAAGTGAACCGCTTGAAGGGCACTTGAGGTACTTCGAGCTCGTGTTTAAGGATCTCTAACTCC
>WUQV01000152.1 GCA_009889585.1 Candidatus Bathyarchaeota archaeon
CGGCCCTCATCCCCGCGCCGCAGGCCTTACCCCCGCGTCATCGGCTTCCCGCCTCGCTTCGGGGCCGCCTTCGAGCTTGGGATACATCTACAATTTACCTACGGATCAACTCCAATTGCTGAAAAGATTGTTTCCCTTTTGCATATGCTTGCAATGGCTTTTTCTGGTGTAGGCATGCTTTTTCTGCTCCGAGGATTCGAACTCTTTCCAAAGTTTACGGTCCGAAAATCTTGGCCGAAATACTTTCTAGTCTATACGTTGATTGTTTGTAGCACCCTTGCTGGAATAGATTTGATAGCAGGCGCGCAACAAATTACCACAATATCTTGGTGGGTTCTTCTTGCTACTCCAGGTGCTTTTATTACCGTCTCGGGCTCTATCTCCAGCTTTTTTCTTGGAAGAAAAAGGAATATATTAACAGCCATTGGATTATTTAGCTCAATCATTGCTGAGTCAATCTGGCCTCTCTTCCAGCTTGGACTGGATACCATCAGTGAGACTCTTATGGGCATAGGCTTACTCATTGCTATGGAACCCTCCACTTCCTGAAGTAGATGAGACTACCCCTGCCCACCTTAGGGTTACAATAAAATAGGTGATTATTCATATAGGCTCCAAAAGATGTTCTCTGACCGCATAGAGAGGTGAACTTCACGTGTTAGAATGGAGACAAGGTGCGGGGTTAGGTTATCACCCTCGTTTTAAGCCCTCATAAGTTACATGATTAATCTTTTGTAGTTCAGGGCTAGGGCCCTTATCTTTGGTACATAAGAAGATGTGCAGAGTATAATGTATCTGATTCAGATTAGCATCAGCTTAACGTCTTCTACAAACTCTTTCACTTTAGTTAGCTCTATAATTGCGGCATTCTCATCTAAAGAACCCTCATAAAAACCTTGTACATGAAGCCAGTAGCTCCTGGCACCAGGTCTATCATAAAACCCTAGCCTCTTAATCTTTTCCTCTTTCTCCTGAATTTCCCACAACTTACTACGTCTATCTGAATGCGACTCAACGGGTTTATACCCTCGGCTAACAAGAAGTGCATCAATCAGCTTCACGGTTGTAAGCCAGCCTTTTTCACAGGCATCCCTAAGTTTAATCCTATCCTTCTCCCTAACGGCTTTATAATACTCTTCCATCGCTTTACTAAATATTTCCTCTGCCTCTCTGATAATCTGTTCATGTAATTGTAAGGTCGCTCCACCTCCACACTCCTATAATATAAAGGACGTGAGAAATTAAACATTCGCTCATACTTAAGAATTTTGTGGCCGCTTTCTAATGTTATTTTATGGGATCTTGGAACTTTTGTCGAGCGAGGAGGCTTGCTCAAGGCTATTCAGGGGCGTCAGGTGGCGCAGCGGCGTTCACTGCCCAAGATGCCGCTCCATGAAGGTGAAGGGCCATGGAATTATGGGCGGGGACTTAAGCGCCACTTTTATAATATACATATAGCCTGGCTAAGGCGTCCTTCGCCTCACGGCCTTTATTATTCCTCTATAAAAAGAAGGAGAGCTGAGTTTAGGCGCTTATCGCTCTGTTAAGTTTTGTAAGCATTTCATCCTCCTCTTTAACGCCCTTGTCTTTAATCCTTCATAGCTAAGTCGAAGCGATGAAGTTGAAAGGCTCTTCCTAACGGCAAACGAACGAAGAAAAGAGGGGATTTCTCCATTCATCACCAGTTCGAGTCCAGCCAGCGGCTCTAGCTCCTTTTAACGCCCTATATGGTTATAACCCTATGAATAATAGCAACCTGTAGAAAATCCCACTCAAAAGGAGGCCGAAGGCCACCTCAAAGATCGTTATATAAGAAGCGACTTTCCATCCGAACTCCCGTTTCAACATAGCGTACGTCGCTACACACGGCACGTAGATCATCGTTAAGAACGCTAACACTAGCATCTGAATGGGCGTGAATACGGTCGAAAGATCTATCGTCCCGAATATTATGGCTGGCATGGCGACTACCAGCTCCTTTCGAACAGCTCCGAAGAGCAAAAGGGCGCCTGCGATAGGCGGTAGCCCTAGCCAACCCATCGTCAAAGGGGCTAGCGCTTCCTCGATCAACCGAAGAAGGCCTATCGCGTACATTATGGCGAGAAGAGTTCCGCCGATGACGTATATCGGAAAGACGAGCAATATTATCGACTTAAGCCTAGCCCACGTTTGGCTTACGACGACGTTTATGGAAGGAACCCTTAAGGAGTGAACCTCCATTATCAACCCTATCGGCTCCCCAGGGAGGGCTTTGAAAGCAGCCCTTGAGACGGCGAACGTTATCGCCAAATCGATCAAAAGCAATGTGAAAGCCCATTCCATGCTTATAAAAGAAGCAACCAATCCTAAAATGACGATGATACGAGCAGTACATGGTATGAACGTTACAGCGAAAGCCGCTATTAATCGATCGCGTTGCGTCTCCATAATCCTACATGAATAACATGCAGGAACATTGCATCCATAGCCTAATATTAAAGGTATTATGGCCTTTCCATGCAAGCCCATTTTATGCATTACGTTATCGAGAAGGAAAGCTATCCTCGGAAGATAACCGGAATCTTCCAATACCGTTAAAAGCAAATAAAAAGGCAATACATACGGTAAGACTAGCGTTATACAAGCGACAAAACCACCTATGGCTCCTTCCCAAAGGATCTCTTCTTCAACCTTTAACACCGCAGGCTTAAGGGTTTCAAAAACATCTGATATCATAGCCGATAAGAAGTTTCCAAAAGCAAATATCGCATAAAATACGGAGAACATTACTATGAGCATTATTAAATACCCTAAAAACTTATGCATTATAATTTCATCGACTCTATCTATTAAACTCATCTTAGCAGGAGCGATTTCTTGTACTTCCTTAGCAATTTTGCTTGCTACTACATACCTTTCAGAAGAGATAACACTAAAACAGGGCTCGCCATGAATTTCCTCAATTTCCCTAGCATATCTTTCGCTTGCACTTACTATTTTCTCATTAATGAAGCTAATTTCCCTTTTAATCTCCTCATCTCCTTCAAGAAGCTTTAATGCAGTAAAACGTGCAGGATAGGTCGTTTTAAGCCCACTAAGGAGATCTTCTAACCTCCTCAATCTATCCTCAACTTCTCTACCATATTCAATTCTTTTGAGCTCGATTTTCTTCTTCCCTTCAACAACCTCAATCACTGATTCGATTAACTCATGAATTCCTACCCCCTTAATAGCTATTGTTGAAATAACCGGTACTCCGAGAAGATCGCTCAACTTTTTCTCACAAATGTTTATCCCCTTCCTTCTCGCTAAATCCACTTGATTCAAAGCTATGATAATAGGCGCTTGTAGCTCAAGAAGTTGAAGCGCGAAGAAAAGGTTTCTCTCTAACACGGAAGCATCTATTACGTTTATAACAACATCAGGTCTTTCAACTGCTATATACTCGCGAGATATCAGCTCCTCTAAGGAGAAAGTAGAAAAAGAATATATTCCAGGCAAATCTATGACTTCAATCTCATACTCCTTAAACTTAAGGCTACCTATCGCTCTTTCGACAGTCTTACCAGGCCAATTCCCTATATGCTGATGCAATCCAGTTAAACAATTAAAAATAGCACTTTTTCCAACATTAGCATTACCTGCTAAAGCTACTTTTATCTTTCTTTCACTCATAATAACCACATTTAATCCTTCCTTATGACGAATACCTTAGAGGCAAGCTCACGGCTTATGATAAGCCTAGATCCTCTAACGAGGACTTCAATCGGCCCATTGAAAGGGGCTACTTTTAAAACCTTAACTTCCGTTCCTCGCGTAAGCCCCATGTCGACGAGCCTCTTAACGATGGCCCTAGCGCCCTCTACGAACGATATCTCAGCCCTTTCGCCGACCCTTAGATCGATTAAAGCGACGAAGCCGCCAGGTTCAACGCGCTTCTCAAGGCCTTCGTCAAGCGTCGAAGGGGCCTCGGCCTTGAGGCTTACGCCTTCACGCCTTCGTGCGCATGACCTACGGTAGCGGCTAAGGAAATAGGCTAACGCTTTAAGTTTTCCTCCGACCCTCTTCATCGAAGGCCCCCTCGAGCGTATCTACTGCTCGTAAGGACTACGAAATCTCGTACTTATAACGCACTTATAAATCTTTAGTTCGTGGGAATCGTAAAGTAAGAATATGAGGCGAGCAGACCTCTTAAGGGCTTCAAAGCAAAGCGCTTAACCGCCGTGAGTAACGGGGATTATGACGATCTCATCCCCATCGTTGAGCTTTGTCATCAAGCCATCTAAGGCGCTAACCTCCCTTCCGTTTATTAAGATGAGGACGTTCGGCCTAGGGTCGTCGAGCTCTAAGTCGATCAAAGCTCTCCTCGCCTCAGGAGCAAGCGAATTCATAAGTCCTTTAAGCGTTTCGCCTATGGAAGTCGATTCCTTCAACTTCATAAGCATAACGTCCATACCCATCGCCTTATGAAGGATTCCAATAAATCTAACTTTAACTTCAATCATTATAAGCCCTCAAAGATATATAAATTCTCCTCATATCGTCTTCCTTCAATTAAGCTTCCAGCTGCAATAAC
Source organism: Candidatus Bathyarchaeota archaeon (assembly GCA_009889585.1). Classification (GTDB taxonomy): domain Archaea; phylum Thermoproteota; class Bathyarchaeia; order Bathyarchaeales; family WUQV01; genus WUQV01. The sequence continues at coordinate 4,556 of WUQV01000152.1, forward strand.
CTTCCAACGACCTTTCTTTAATGCTTTTTTCAATTCTTCATTTGCCTTTTCAATCGAACACCCTTTAAGTAATTCTAACGGGACGTTAAGGTATAAAGGCCTATTCGGTACGACGTGTCTCGTCACCTTATAAGGAAGAACCCTCTTAGATAATGCTGCTTCTATTACATCCCTCTTACTCAGCTTAGGAGTTAAAAGGACTACGTCAACCTCTCCTTTCTTCAACTTATTTAAAGCATCAAACTCAGACTCATAGCCAATTTCTAAAGATAATTCCTTCAACTTCTCTTCTATTCGCTTTATATAATCATAAGCTTCCTTTAAATCTTGAAATGAGGAATATACTGATGACGCTGAGGTCGCGCTTTTAAGGGCTGCGACAATAGGTGGAATGCCTATCCTTTCGCAATCTACGCCTTCCTTAATTAAGAAGCCCGATTGCTTCACCGCTTCTAATGCTCGTTCAAACGCTTCTTCCCCCTTAACGATCCTATACCAACGGAACACGGCAATGGCCGAGTCTTCGTAATCAACTAAGAAGGCCGGGGCGTATGAATAACCAGCTTGCCTTAAGGCGGCGACCCTATGGGCTCCGTCTAAGACCACGTAAGTATTACGATCGACTATTATCGGATGGCGAAGAACTCCATCGCGAATTATCTCATACGTTAACGAGTTCAAGAGCTCAAGCACTATTTCCTCATGTAGATGAAGCGATTCCACGTCTACGATTTCGATGCGCAAGCTTAGCTCCTCACCATGGGCATCAGTTAAACGTGAGGACATCCGTTCACTGAGTATCAAGCTAAAGCCCCTCTTCGATAAAGATCTTCACGATATCCGAAGCCATTTGAACGAGTTGATCGACGTAGTCGATCGCTTCGCGAAGGAGCTCGGGCGCCTCGTATAACGACCTTAACGTCCATTCGATTCCAATTAAGCACCTTAAGATGGGATCTTGCACGCTTCCGCCTTCGTAAGCCGCCCGTCTGACGATCCATTCGATGGATAAAGGATCCCCAAGGCTATAGTAGATGGCCATTTGAGCCTTTCGCAAAGCCCCTAGGATTAACCCTTTAGCTAAATAAGGCATCCTTCGAGCTTCAGCGAGCTCCGCCTTAGCCTCCCTTAAGGATCTTAACGCCCAACCCTTTCTATAGCTATCGATCGTGAGCACCTAAAAGCACCGTCTCATGAAGGGGCTCGTTAAGCCCCTATTTAAACCTCCTCTCGAGCTTCCGCTCCTTCAGCCTTACGCGTTAAAACGATCAATCGAGTGATGTAGCCAGCGACTTGATTCCTTAAACGTTGGGATTGTATCTTAATTAAGGAGTCCAAGATCTTCTTGTTGCTCTCGAAATCTGTCGTGAACTTATCTGAAAAACGCTCCACTAGCTCTCGAGCTATGCGTTTCACGACATCCGACCGAACTTTCCCCAAGCCTTCGGCGCCCCTCCATGTCGAAGCGTCATCTCCACGAGTGAGGCTGTTAACGTACGAAGTTTAAAAACGATTTTAAAAGCTCCTTAACCGGCCGAAGCCTTCGCTTAAGCAATCAACTACCCACGGCTCTTAAGCCTTCGTTTAACTAAGGCGCGCGAATTACATCGGTTCTTGGCTGAAGGTCGAAAACGGTTTAAAGCAACGTGAAAAAGAATAAATAGCTCTTAAACGAGGAGAAAGTCGAGAGTGAGGCTTGTGGCTAGCCTCGAACTAGCAATAGCCCCGATGCATAGGATCTGTAAAAGAGCAGGAGCCGTAAGGGTTAGCGAGGCCGCGGCCAGGGAGCTTGCGAAGGCTTTGGAGGAGATAGGCGTTAAGATAGCGAAGGAAGCGATTGATTACGCTATGCATGCCGGAAGGAAGACCATAAAGGTTGAGGATATAGAGATCGCCGTTAAGAAGGTCATGGGAAGTAAGCCTTAAGCCCGCCCCCTAATTTTTATCCCTTCGCAAAATGAGCGTCTAAGAATCGCTAAACTTAGGCCTCACGATTCTTCAGCTCAATTGAATCAAGTCGATCGTGGATGGCAGACGAATGAATTAGATGGAATTAAACGCACCTATAAAGCTTATATTCGAGCGTTTTTCGTTCACATAAACGAAAAGAAGCTCTACCTTGAAAGGAGGTGGTGGTTTGGCGTACTTAGCTGGAACGCCAACAGCACAACCCGTGATAATACTCAAGGAAGGGACTACGAGGAGGAAGGGCCGAGACGCTCAAAGGAATAACGTTATGGCGGCTAGGATCGTCGCCGAGGTCTTAAGGACGACCCTCGGGCCGAGGGGCATGGACAAAATTCTCATCGACAGCTTAGGCGATATAACGATAACGAACGACGGAGCGGCCATACTCGACGAAATCGAGGTGGAACATCCAGCCGCGAAGCTCATGGTGGAGGTCGCTAAGGCTCAAGACGACATGGTTGGTGACGGAACGACGACGGCGGTCGTCTTAGCCGGCGAGCTGTTGAAGAAAGCAGAGGAGCTTCTCGATCAAAACATCCATCCGACGGTCATCGTTAGCGGCTTTAGAAAGGCCGTTCAAAGGGCCGTCGAGGCCCTTAAGACGAAGAGCATCGAAGTGGACCTAGAGGATCGGGAGACGTTAAGAAGGGTTGCTATGACCGCTATGGCGAGCAAAGCTGTCGGCCCTGCTCGAGCTCATTTGGCTGAGGTTGCTATCGACGCTGTTAAGCAAATAGTTGAGGAAAGAGGGGCTAGGAAAGTAGCTGATATCGATCACGTCCAATTGATAAAGAAGGCTGGCAAGAGCCTTTTCGAGACGCAGCTCGTCAGAGGGATAATCGTCGATAAAGAGGTTGTTCACCCAGGTATGCCTAAGCGCGTTGAAGATGCTAGGATCGCCTTATTGAATTGTCCACTTGAGGTTGAGAAGACAGAGTTTAGCGCTGAAATACGAATACGAGATCCATCGCAAATGAAGGCCTTCTTGGATAAGGAGACGGCCATGATGAAGGACATGGTTAAAAAGGTTAAGGCGTCAGGGGCGAACGTCGTTTTCTGTCAAAAAGGAATAGATGACGTAGCTCAACACTTCTTAGCTAAGGAAGGCATCTTAGCCGTAAGAAGGGTGAAGGAATCGGATGTGGAGAAGCTCTCTAGAGCTACTGGAGGACGCATCGTAACGAACTTAGACGACCTTAAGGCCGAGGACTTGGGCTACGCCGCCTTGGTCGAGGAAAGGAAAATCGGGGAGGACAAAATGGTTTTCGTTGAAGATTGCAAGAACCCGAGGTCGGTCGCCGTTTTGATTCGAGCTGGCCTTGAAAGGCTGGTGGATGAAGCAGAAAGGGCTATGATCGACGCTTTGTCCGTCGTCTCCGACGTAGTGGAGAACAACAGGATCGTAGCTGGAGGCGGGGCTATCGAGGCTGAGGTAGCGAGGGAGTTACGCCTTTATGCGCCTAAGGTCGGAGGAAGGGAGCAGCTCGCTATAGAGGCGTTCGCCGACGCCATCGAGATCATCCCAAGGGCACTCGCGGAAAACGCGGGCCTAGAGCCCATCGATATAATCGTGGAGATGAGGGCTGCTCATGAGAAGGCGGATGGACATTTGATGGGCTTGGACGTTTACGAAAGGAAGGTCGTAAATGTATACGAAAGGGGTATAATCGAACCGTTGATCGTTAAGGAGCAAGCAATCAAGTCGGCAGCAGAAGCCGCCTCCATGATATTAAGAATTGACGATATCATCGCCGCCTCGAAGCCGAAGGAAGAGGAGAAAGAAAAGGAGAAAGGCCTCGAGGAAGCTGGGGAGGAGTTCTAATGCATACGTACTTTAATATCGTTCACTAAGCCGCCCGTCACCTGCTCATTCCCATTTTTGTTTACATGTATGAACGGACGTTTCCCCTCATAATGGAGCAGTTGACGAAGGCTTGGTCATGGTGCTCCGGGCGGGACTTTCATAGGCATTAGCCCATTTTGAACCCGCGTCCCTGGCTATCCCTACTCGCTAGCTCGAGAGGCCAGGATACTTGGCCGGGCTATACTACCGGAGCACCTAGTTAAGAAGAGAAAGGTCTCAGATAAGGCTTATCCTAACGTCGTCTTAATTAGCTCTAATTCATGAAAGTGAGTTCGTAATGCTTTAAAGCATTGATCTTAATTTTTTAAGCGAGCTTACGCTTGAACACGGCCCTCCTAAAGATCGAGCTGTTATGCAAGGGCGTTCGAACAAGCGAAGACTTTGACAAAGGCCGCAGAGGCGGAGCAGGGCCCTCGGGAGGGAGGTGCTTCATTTTACCCGACGGGTCTTACGTCGACGTGCCGCTTCAAGGCAAGTTCGTGAGGACTTCTCCTTTTTCCCTCGTTAAATCAGAGGGCAAATGGCTTATCCTTCGAGACGATGAAGTGCTCGTAGAGGTAAAGCTTGTTCCAAGGCCGAAATTTTACGATAAGAGGACATCCGATGGAGTTTTAATGAGAAAGGTGGCAATTCTTCATGGAGTTGATTGTTTAGCGTCAACCGTTTACTCAAGGTGCGTTTACTGGTCGTTGGGAAAGCGATGTAAATTCTGCGCTATAGAGGCACAAGGCGAGAGGCCCTTGGAGTTGAAGAAGCCAGAGCAATTAAGCGAAGTCGTTGAAGAAGCCGTTAAAGAAGGGGTTGCGAAACACGTCACGTTAACTATCGGGACGCCGCCAGGGCCCGATAAAGGAGCTATTATTTTGGCTAATGCGACAAAGAGGATAAAGAGTCGAGTTAACATCCCAGTGCACGTTCAATTGGAACCGCCTGATGATGGACGCTTTTTAGGAGGGCTTTACGACGCTGGAGTCGATACGGTGGGCATTCACGTCGAATCTTTCGACGAAATAGTCCTCTCTGAGATCTGCCCGATGAAGGCCGACTTAAGGAAGTACCTTAAGGCTTGGAAGGAGGCCGTTGAGCTCTTCGGCGAAGGACAAGTGAGCTCATTCCTCATAGCTGGGTTAGGCGAGGATGACTTGAGCATCTTAAGGGGTGCCGAGGAGATGGCTAGGATCGGCGTAATTCCATACTTGCTTCCGCTCAGGCCGCTCGAAGGATCAGCTCTTGAAGATGCAGTTCCTCCGCCACCTGAGAAAATGATAAGGCTTTATGAAGCCGTATGCGATATTTTGCATAAGTATGGGTTAGATATTGAGAGGAACAAGGCTGGTTGCGTTCGATGTAATGCTTGTTCAGCGTTAAAGGAGGCCTTCTGTTCTTTGAGCTCTTATGAAACCTTCCTAAGCTTACATAACCTGCAGCGTAACCATTTGTAAGCCTTAAAGCAGGAGCAGCAAGGCTAGCAAGGGTTTCATAAGAACCCTTAGTTAGAAGAAGTTCTTTCTCACAAGTTTGTTATCCCTTAATTATTTGCCGTTAGTCTGACCTAAAGGCTGGATACACTGTAATTGCGGCGGACAGGGAACGGGTGAACAACGCTCTTGCAATACTTAATCTCTAATGATATTAGCATCATGAACGATTACTTCAATAATAACTTCTGACCTCTATATGAAGCTATTATTCTTAACCCTGATATCACACGTCCTATCGGCTCCGCCTCTACATTAGCTCTCTCCAATAAATCGATGGCACTATCCACATCCTTCTCATCTACGACTAAAGCGAAGCCCCAACCCATGTTAAAGGTCTTCAACATCTCTTCATCAGCAATTATTCTATTCATTTCGAGCGCCGTCCTTTGTATAAGGTCGAATATAGGCTGAGGCTTAAAATTATCAAATTCAAAGCCCACCTTTGAAAATGCCATTAACCTCTCAAACTTTAAATATGCATCTCCGCTTATATGAACGGCCGCTTTTATGTCAACCTCTTTAGCTACTTTGAGCACGGGGTTTACGTAAATCCTCGTCGGCTCGAGGACTTCGTGTATGAGCTCTCGATTCAACCCATTCGGAACGTCATAAGGGTCGTACTTTCCGCCCCATTGTTTAAAAAGGACTTTCCTCGCCA
>WUQV01000153.1 GCA_009889585.1 Candidatus Bathyarchaeota archaeon
AACCTTGACCAAGGAGCCAGCATGTTTTTCCCTTAACCGTTCGTAGAAGCGCTGTAAGTAGCTCATGATATTCACCTTTTATATTTATTTGGCAAACTTGTATTTAAATATTCACCTTTTAATGCATTTCGGCAAAATGAAGCCCTTTAACCTGTTTATACAGACTAATAGAGCTTTATAGCCTGAGGGGAAGTGATAAGGATGGAGAAATATTCGAACATTCTTTCGAAGATTTAACGTATAAGTTTTGAAGACTAAATTAGCAGCAATCTTTAACGAACCGCAATACTTAATTAGAGGGTGAAAATAGCTTAACTCATGAGCTATACCTGGTTAAAAAGTTTGACGTGGATGTTGGGAAGGGCTTTCCATTTTAAACTTGCTTTAGAAACCTCTAATCCGTGGGAGATAGATATTCCCTTTGGTGCTTTTGCGGTCAGCCGAAATTGTTTGGTAGTTTTGATTATGGTACGTACATTTGTGTAGGGAACTATGTTAATACTGTAATCTGTAATACGCCCTAAGGAAAATTTATTCATAGATTATAACCTGAGAATCATAGATATCCATGCTGCTAATATTTAAGCAAGAGGGAAGTCTTTCTGAGCTAGTTTCAGCTCTTAGAAAGACACTTATTGATCGACTGAAGTGGAACAAGCGAGATGCCAATGAAAAACTAATTCAACCCTCTTTTTAGAAAACGATAAGGGGATTTTTGAACCAATATACTTCATCTTCGTTCTACTGAAGTATAAAAAATTATTTAAAATAAAAATCATTTGAAATTAAAGCCCTTTCTTTAAAAGTTCAAAAATTAAAGCCTTAAAGAACAAAAGATTCAGGTTTAATTCGCTAATCTACAAAGGAATTAGGAAAATCATCAATCTTTGAAAAAGAAGCTTATAGAAAAGCCAGAATCATGCCTTAAACCACTTGAAGATCAAATACTGAACTGAACCAGCCCCTGGCCTCGGCACGGCGACGATGAACCTCTTCTTAACAGAAGTGGCGAGCCTTCCCGTCCTAACGACCTCTGTCGCCGTAATTTCGCTCTCTGCCTCCTTGACCGACACCATGTAAGGCGCGTGCTCCAGGCCAGGCCCTCGTTTGTAAACGACGAAGTCGCATCCATACTTTATGCCAGGCGTTACGATCAAGCCGTGCCCCCTTAGGTCTCGGTAAACCGCGTACTTTAGGTCGAAGTCATCGTAAAGCCCTCGAGCTCTAGCCCTTAGCTCCTCAATGTCTACCTCGCGCCTCATCGGGCCCTCGACTACCGTTAACAACTTCTTCTCAAGCAAGTACAAGCCTTCCATTAAGTCCAAGATAAGGGGGGCGTTCAAATCGGTCGACTTAGGCTTGGGGATGCCTATCGGCTTTCCGAAGAACCCCATTTTATAAAGCTTTGAGCCTTCTTCTAAATCCCATATGACGAGGAAGTTCTCGACGAGTTCCGCTTCAGCCCCTCCCTTCTTCTTCGACATCGCTTTCACCTAGATGGCGAATGAAAGTATTCGGGCGGCGTCCGAAGAATCCTCAGCCTTGTCGGCCGTATCCTCTAAAAGCTGAATGACATCTCTTAAGAGGAGTAAGATTGGTATGTCTAGCTTGCTGGTGATGATCTTCAGCTCTAGCTCCCGATAGGCTTCATCGACTACCCTCTCGGCTAACTCGACCTCACGAGCCTTTTCGAGGACTTTCGTCGAGCCGTAGTTTAACATAAGGGCCGTCTCCCTGAGCCTTAGAACCGTCTCCAAAACATCGTTCGAGAGCTTCGCTAAACCCTCCTTGATGTCATTCGGCACCTTCCATTCTCGCTCCATTATTTCTAAAAGCCGGAACGCTATGCCTTCGCAATAATCTGCGATCTCGCTCGTCGAATTCGTGAACCTTAAGAAATCCTCTCTATTCGTTAAGATAGCTCCTATTTCGGCGAGCTCCTTTGAGGCGGCCCTCCTCACGGCGTCGACCTCGTCCTCCGCCTTTCGAATTTCTGCGTACAGCTCTTTCGCAGATCCCTCGTCCTCCCTCATGAAACAATCGACCATTTGCGGGATCTTCCTCATGATGTCGACTACCTTCCTCATGTGATCTTGGCAGACCGAAAGCGCCCGGCGCTTCGCGCGCTCCTCCGTCTCTATCGGAAGGACCAAGCCCCCACCTGCGGGTCGGCTTCTCCGTATCACTATACCTACGTCTTGAACTACTAAAAGCGTAACGAAAGAGGGCTCGCCTAAGGGTTCGCAGTTAAGCACCGCTATGATGAACTCCGGCCGCGCGTTTCAGCTCGTCAGGGGTGGTTTTTAAACTTGAAGCCAGCAGAGAACGAGCGCTTTTGAGCTGATAATTTAACTCTTAACTTGTAAGGGAACCCTCTAAGCTAACCCACGTTCGTCGTTAAACCTAAGGCCTTATGCTGACTTTGCTCTCATCAGCGTTTAACTTTAGTAAAGCCTGTCAAAAAATCCTTATAACCTTTCACCGCTTAGCTCAACTGAGCCTCGATTATGCGAGCCGCTAAATTTAAGGTCGTTGGCTCTGACGAGAGGCTCGTCTTATCCCTACCTAAGTAGGAGATGGTTAATTAAGCCTTAGATCGCGCCGTTAGATGCAGCATTAAGAGCCTTCTCTAAGCTATATAAAGCCATTCACGAGGGGCTGAGGAGCACGGATGCCCTACGTTCTTCGTGAAACCTAATGGAATATCA
>WUQV01000154.1 GCA_009889585.1 Candidatus Bathyarchaeota archaeon
AGGCTTTCATTACGATAGGACGGCGGTGGCGCACGCCCTCGTGGACCTCGTGAAGGATAACGTCTTAGGGAGGGAGGGCCGCCCACGTCGGTATAGATACGCTCAAAAGAGGCCGCCGAGGCTCTCGGAATTCTCGGAAGGTTAAATTTAAGCCATTGCGGAAGAACGTAGCGCTTAGCTCGTAAGCGAGGCTTGACCATGTCCTTCAAAAGCGTAATGAACGAAGCTTACGTAAGATCCATAAGCGAGGGCGTTCATCCCATTTCCTTCGCCACAGGGAGGTTTCTCTACCTTGTAACCTTCGTCGTAGCGACGAATAAAGGAAGCGCAAACGTTCTAGAAGTAGGGACTGGTTACGGGTTCTCTACGTTATGGTTGGCTAAAGCCCTCGTTGATAGTGACGCCGATGGAAGGGTCTACTCTGTAGAAATAAGGGAAGATAGAGTTGAAGGGGCTAAAGCTTACCTAAAGCGCGCAGGCCTTAACGACTTCGTGGAGATACTCTTAGGAGACGCTAAGGATGTTATTCCTCGCCTTAACGTTACGTTTGACGTCGTATTCATCGATGGTAAGAAGGAAGAGTACTTTGACTACTTGATGGCAGTAGAGCCTAAGCTAAAGATGGGAGGTTTACTCATAGCGCATAACGTAATGGCGCCGTCACCGCATAAACTGCAGCGCTTCTTCAAGGAGGTCCTAGAAGGGGAGAAGTGGGCTACTGTAATCCTGCCGATAGATTACGGCTTAAGCCTATCCGTTAAGGTCGATAGGAAGTCGTGAGGTGGTGGCTGAAGTGCGCCCTTAAGTCCGCGATTTTCCGTCCGCATAAGGCATGCGCTTAAGATGTTTATTGAACCCTATTTTTCACACAGCAAAAACCAGGCTGTCGAAAAATTTAAATGCCAAGCTCACTTCCTCACGTCGGCGGCCCCAGCGTTAAGGGCAATAGATGGAGTGCGCCAAGGTGTGCGGAGGTTAACGTCCCGCGAAAGCCCCTCGATGAGCGTGATGAAGCTGAGGTATCGGATGCCGATGGCAGATGAGGTGAACTCAGCAGAGCTAAGGGGGGAAGTCGATTTTTCGACACCCTGTATTAAGGGTGTAGATGGTATGGCATAAGATGCGATGGAGGTTGAATTTGTGTGTAATTTCTGCATCAAACACGGAGCTGGCAAAAAATGGTACTTGAACATGGCGAACTACTCTCGTGATTTAGAAAAGGACCCAGAGAGACGTCAAGTTTTCCTCAAGTTCCTTGAAGAATTGGAGAAAACACCCGTGGGAAAGATAGATGAGCAGCTCAAGGCGTTTAGAATTCCAGTACTGGGCAATATCCTAAGGTGGAAATATGGACGTTACTTCGAAAAAACGCATTGTGGTCAAGTCGTCCCAATTGAGGATGCAATCGCTGTTCTTAATATAGCGAATCCGATAGTGAGGGTTCCTTGCATCTGCCGCCATGTGTACGGCAAAAAAGAAAAAGTCTGCTTAGGCTTTGGACTTATTAGCCTCAACCTTGTCGACAAGCTGAGTTTTGCAAGAGGTCATATCGAACAGCTCACCGCAGATGAAGCGAAAGAATTCGTGCGAAAGTGTGATGAGAGGGGGCTGGTACACACCGTTTGGACAATAAAGACGCCTTATATCTTCGCGATGTGCCAGTGCACGCATCGCGACTGCCTAGGCTTGAGAATGCGCCTAGACTATGGGGTAAAAAAGATCCTGAGGATGGGGGAATACGTGTCTGAAGTCGACATAGACGAATTCACGGGATGTGGCGAATGCGTGGAGGCATGCCAGTTTAAAGCTCTATCTGTTTCTCCACGCGTGGGCAGAGCCACGGTAGATTCAAAAAAGTGCTTTGGGTGTGGATTGTGTCGGGCATTCTGCCCAGTGAAGGCGATAAATTTAACCCCGAGACTTCAACATTCGGTGGCAAGATCGGTGTGGTAAAAAAGCGGAACGGAGGCAAAATTGAGCAAACCATAAGGGAAAAAACTTGTTTCAATAGCCTGTGAGGCTAACGTGCTAAACAAAGTATTGGCATCATTTATGCCTGGGATTTTGAATGTTGACTTATGCCTACCTGCTTGCGATTCCTTAACCTTTCATTTTCAGATCACTTTCCTCATCTTCTCGGCTACATCCTATAACTGAGCATGTTTTCTTTCCCTATCCCAATAGGGAGACTTGCATTTAGGGCATACCCTCGGCCTCTCTGGTCTTCTGGGACTTCCCGCCGATAAAGTTAAAGCTTAGGACTTCGTAAGCGAAAGGTTAGGAGAGCTTAGCCTTCACCTTCGGCAGGATTTGCTCCTGTAGCCTCCGTATTCCTATCGTCGTGATCTCGTATTCGCCGTCCTCGATCCTAGCGACTAAGCCGTCGCGACATAGCTCGCTCAAGCGGGCGCTTGTCGTCTTTACATCCTTGCCGAGCTTAGCTTGCAGCTCCTTGCTCGAGAGCGAGCCCTTGCTCAAGATCCCAAGCTTATGGCCGATGTAAGCCGCTAAAAGGTTCAACGCTAATGCATCGCTATCCGAGAGCTTCGAGCGCGGCACGAGCACGCACGACCCCTCGGGGGCGACGGCCACGACGCCCTCGAAATCCTCGATCAACTTCGATAAGTCGATAGTTAACATCGCTTTGCTGACCACTTCGAGCCTTGGGACGATTTGGCTGAAGAATCTGTTCACCGCCGTCCAAACACCTTCGACGTCGCCGCTAAACTTCCCTTCGACATCACCGTACTTAACGTGAACTTCGATTTTCTTCTCCTCGCTCAACTTGCTGCGCCCCTCGACTTCGGCAGTACCTCGGTCTTAACCCATTGCTCGCCTTGAACCGTTAACTTAAACTCCGGCTTCGACGGATCCGGCTTAAACGCGAGCCCCTTGCGAACCATCTCGTTCAATCTGGCTGGAACCATTGCCTTCGTCCCGCTCGACTCAAGAAGGCGGCTGATTCGAGAGGCCGTGTTCATCTTCCCCTCGGATGCGTATAGCATCAAGCCGATCGCCTCGTAATGCGTGAGCGGCTGCTTGGTTACGAGCACGGGCCCCTCGGTCGTAAACTCGATGATCCCTTCGAATTCAGCCCTTGACGAAGGGGCAAGCTTCGTTAAAGCGAGGTTGCTTAATTCGTCCATGAAGCCGGGTGGTATGGAGCGTAATAGGCTTAAGACCTCGTCGTGGCTCTCACCTTCAAGGACTAGCTCCCCGAACGGGGCCTTCACTCGAACTTGAACTTTGCCCATCCTCATCACAGCCGATTCGAAAGCCTTCGAAGTTCAACGTTAAGTTCAATCGCTTCATGCTTTTAAAGCTTTCATAATATCGAGGACTATTTCAGCCCGCATTTATTCGATCAGCCTTTAAATTAGCTTTCGGGATGGCGATTGGTTCGTTGTAACGTAAAGATTTAAAAACGTAAGGGCCTTAATTCGAAATTAACCGAAGGTCTCAAGCTCCTCCTTTAAAAGCGAGCTTACGACATCGGCCCTTACACGGCCGCGGTACTCCCGCATGATCGCTCCCATCAAGAGGCCGAACGCAGCCTTCGGCCCGCGCTGCTTAATGATCCCCTCGTTTCTCCTCACGATATCTTTCACTATCCTCTCAAGCTCCTCCTCCGAGAGCATAATTAACCCGAGGCTTTCGACGGCCTCCTTCGCCGTTAAGCCCTCGTGTTCAGAAAGCCACGTCACTACGTCGGGAATGGCTTCCTTCGCTAACTCCCCGCGGCCGATCATCGTGAATATTTCCTTCAGCTGTTCGCTCGAAACCCTCGACACTTCGATGCCGTCGCGTTGTAATGCCTTTAACGTTTCAGTTAAAGTCGTCGCTATTAACGTCGGCGGCGCCTTTGTCTCCTTTACAAGGCCTTCGAATAGCTCGCAGTACTCCGAGTCTAAAACTTGACGTGCTAGCTTCTCGTTTAAACCGTACTCCTTCATGAGGAGCTTCAACATCTGCTCCGGTCGCATCGGAAGTCGAGAGCGTAACCGCTTAACGTATTCCTCTTCGATTCTAATGGATGGCACGTCCGTCTCAGGGTACATGCGAGCTGCGCCAGGTCGAGGCCTCATGTAGCGCGTCGTTCCGTTCGGGTTGGCGGCTCTTGTCTCCTCAGGAACCCCCCTTAAAGCCTCCCTCGCTCGTTCCGTCACCGCCTTTAGCGCGTCTATAGCGTCCTCCTCAAGGCCGACGGCGAGGACGATAGCATCCTCATCTCTCGCTTTCATCACCTGACTTAGCAGCTCTACTTCCTCATTTGAGATCTCGCTAGGTAGCTCGTCCGTGTTGAAAATTTCATCGATACGCCCCCAGAATCGCGCTCTATCTGCCATCTCATCTCCAAAACTTACGTTCGGCATTAGCTCACGCCTCAACAAGCCGCTAAAGCCGAGGAGCTTTACAGCTAATACGCGTTTGCCTTCCTCGATCGACTTTCGAAGCGCTTCGTACTTAGTGTTAACAAAGGCCATCGTAACGTCTACGAACTCGTCCTTGATGTGACGCTCCTCTACGTTACGAGCCTTTAGCTCCTCCCTTAGCTTGATCAAGCTTAATTGTCGCCTGACCTCGTACTCGACCACCATCGGGATGAGCTCTAGCTCTTGAACGCCCTTGATCTCGATGAGGGCGCCATCTCGAATTGAGATGTTAAGATCCTGACGGATCGTGCCCAAGCCCCTTTTGACCTTTCTAGTGGCTCGTAACAAACGTCCGACGGTAAGCGCCACCTCGCCGGCTTCCTTTGGAGAGGTTATGACAGGGGCCGTCGTCACTTCGATTAACGGGACGCCGAGCCTATCGATGCGATAGAAGGCGATCGCGCCGTCTTTCCCCATAAGCCTAGCAGCGTCCTCCTCAAGGCATACTTGTTGAATCGGGACGACCTTGCCGCTAACTTCGACTTCGCCGCCTAAGGCTACGACGCAGGTCCTTTGGAAGCCGGTCGTGTTCGAGCCATCGATAACTACCTTTCGCATGACGTGAACTTCGTCGACCGGATCGGCATCGATCATTAAAGCAAATGTAAGGGCTGCTTCTAACGCCTCTCGATTCAAGTCGTGCGGAGGCTCTTCATCCATCTCCACGAGGCAGGAGGTGCTTTTGTTGGCCTCGTAGGATATCCTCAAGCCCTTTTGAAACTCGAAGTAAGCCGCCGGATCGACTTGGCCGAGCTCGCTTTGAGTGGGCCTTAGCCTCCTTAGAAAAGAGGCCTCTGGCTCTTCCTTGAATAGGCGCGGCGGGCATGAGCAGAAGAGCTTATGGGCTACGTCAAGCTGTTGGTGAACCTCTAATCCGACCTTTAAGCCGACCTTTGAATAATCGATGCTCGCGCTAGATCGCGAGGTCACGGCAAGCCACCTAATGACGGCCGCTATTATCGCCATAAATCGCGTCGTCTAACGGCCACATAAGCGCAGCGTTCATTAAGGCTAAACGCATGCCTGCTCTTCTATCGGCCACGATCAATAAGTTTCGAAATCCACGGAATAATAGAAATCCGTGAAAACGACCCGTGCCATGAATTTGTGAACCTTGATTCATGACTTGATCCTTGAATGTTGGTTAAAGCCAAAAGCTATATGCGTCCGGCGGAAGCCTCTCTATAAGAGGTGATTTTTAGATGGCGTTCCTAGGGAGAAGCTGGGGATTAGCGAAAGCGTGTTTCCATGTGTTGAGGCGGGACAAAGAGATAATCATTTTCCCGCTTACCGCTGGAGCGATTATACTTTTAGTTCTATTAGCTCTTATAATAAGCATCTTCATCTCCCCAATGCTGTTCATTTCATTTTTAATCTCAACTATGCTTTTGGGCTCAATATTCTTCGCATTTCTAGGCGTATTTTTCGAAGCTGCCGTTGTTGGATGCGCAACCATTAGGCTTCAGGGAGGAGATCCGAAAGTTAGGGATGGGTTAAGGATCGCAGCTAAAAGCTGGTGGCCGTTGCTTCAATGGGCTTTAATCGGAGTAATCATCGGCATCATTTTAGGCCTTATAAGGGGTATGTTTCAAAGGCCCACCTTAGGTAGATCGCGTCAAGTTAGGCTG
>WUQV01000155.1 GCA_009889585.1 Candidatus Bathyarchaeota archaeon
ATCGACCTCCTCCTTCATGATTTCGCAAAAGCCTTCGTCGGCTATTCTTCCAACCCAAAGGGGCCCCGCTGCGCCAACCTTAGCCCCGCACTTAGGACATTCGCTTACGTTAACGGAATATCCTCTTAAGGCCTCTCGATGAAAGCAATTGAAGCAATGGATTACGAAGCCCATCTCATGAAGGCTTTCGTCCGCCTCCTTCGCCCCATGTCGTAAGGTCGCGTAAGCACGGACGTAATGATCAGCGCTGTGGCTGAAGACGGGCTTTACGCCCATATCATGTCGTGCAGCGGTGGAGGCCAGGCAGCCGAGGAGGAGCCTGACGGCCAGCTCATGGGCGTACTCAGTCCTTAAGGGGCGCCCTCCGTACTTACGAAGGCAGGCCTTCGGATGGACTCCACAAAGAGGGGCCATGTCCGTGGCCGTTAACCCGATGAGCCCTCCGTCCTTTAGTGCTCGAACTGCCGAATCCAAGTAGGGGGCTGGCGATCCGAAGGGATCCACGTCGACGTAATCGAATCGCTTACCAGGGGCCGCGTGTCCACTTAACAATAAGTTCGCATCTTTGTTCTCAACGTCGACTAGATCCGAGAGCCCGTTCCACTCAACGTTAAACCTCATCAACTTAACCGCATTGGGGTTTAAATCGTTCATGACGACTTTGGCTATTCCTTCAACTTCTTTAGCGAAACGTACGCCCCTTATTCCGCAGCCGGCCATCGGCTCGCATACTTTAACAGCCCTTTCGATCGTGCGTTGATACGCCCTTAAGGCTAAAACGGCTACGTCTCGATTGAACTCCATCGCTGGGTTGTAGAAGACGGGGGCCTTAGAAGGGGCGTAATCACTGGGCCCCTCGATAAAGGCGCTTAGCTTAGGGACGAGAACCTTGACCTTCCCTTCCTCAACCCATTCCGTTTGGAAGTCGAATGAGCTCGCCATTTGTGACAAGCTTTAGGCGTTAACTACCTTTAAAAGGGCTTGAAGCGATCGATTTTCTTGACAGGGCCGAGCATACGCGAAACGAGCGTGTTGCTGAAGGTCGTTGAGGGCGAAAGGATACCTTGTTGAAGGCGTAATAGGCGAGGAGGTAACGACCTCCTTCGTTGCACGTTATCAGCTTCAACTTCCTCTCTAAGTTCAACCTTTAGCACCTGAACGCAGAGGTGAGAAAGGTGACTTAAGGCTTCAGCTGGAGTTGATCTAAGCCTTCCGAGAGCTGACTAAAAAGCGAGTTAAGTCCTTTAGCAGAGGATGACGAAACGGCGCGAACGTCAAGAACAGCGTGAGCCGTTGATTCGTACTTTAAGCGTCAAAGTTAACTTAGCAACATGGGCATCACGGTGGTTAAAGTATGAAGGACGCTCCACGTATTATTACGTCGCCTCTCTTAAGGTCTAGCTCTATGCCCCACGCCTCCATCGTCGGCGACCCTATTATGAGGTTCGGAAGGAGTACCTCCTCAC
>WUQV01000156.1 GCA_009889585.1 Candidatus Bathyarchaeota archaeon
CCAGTCTCACCTTAAGGAAGAATTAAAAGATACGCGCCGATGATCAGCAACATCGGGAAGATCGCTCATCTGCCTCCAGCTTGCTTCATCAAAAACCGAAAAATAACTCCTGAAGGCAACTTGACATAATTTAAGCCGAATTAGCCCATAAGGGCAACGTGGCAGGGGCTACCATGAGCCATAGCTTGTCATTACTGGGGCTTGAAAACTTAAGTCTTAAGTCATGAAGCCCCGCAGCCTAGCGTCGACCGCGGGAAGTCGCCAGCTTCGTCTCGAGAACCTATAAGCTTAATTCCCCGGCGAGAGCAAAGGATATGGGATGAGCAGGAGGGTCCACATAATAACCGTCGGTGCTAGCCTGATAGCCAATGCAGCGAGGGATGGTGCGCTTAAGTCCGTTAGAAAAGCCCAGCGGGTCGATGAAATGGAGGAAGCGCTCCGAGTTGGCGAGGTTAACAGAAGCGAGATGCATAAGGAGTTAGTCGCCTACATAAGGCAGAAAGGCGATCTGGCGAGTGCTGAACTAAGCAGCATGAGCGACCTCTTAGAGAGGTATAAGATTGACATGGCCTACCTGCTATATACCGATACGGAAGTCGGGGAGGCGTGTTCAAGGGCTCTTGAAACTTACTTGAGAGAACGTGAAGTCGAGGTAGTCAGGCGCAAGATAGAAGGCTACACAGATGAGCGGGCATTTTCTAAAATCGGCCTCGGAAACTTAGCGAAAGAAGTTAACGCGTTGATCAAGAAGCATAAAAAGGTGGATCGAGTCTACGTTTGTGCGACTGGAGGCTTTAAGCCTGAAGCCGCCATGGTCACGATAATAGCGTACCTCACAGGAGCTCCGGTCTATTATCGGCATGAAAGCTTTCTTATGAGAGTCGCAATACCTCCTTTGCCGATTGAGTGGCATCCTAAGGTCATGGAAAGATATAAGGATGCCCTAATGGAGCTGATAAACAGAGATGTACCGGTGGAGGAGTTCCATAAGAGGTTTGGCGAAGCCATAGCGAGGGAGATGAGGGACGACTACATGCTCATAGAGGAGGAGGCCGATTGCTATAGGCTCCTCCCGATAGGCCGTCTTCTTTACCACGCTATGTTTCAAATTTAACTTTCAATTCTCTTAATGATATTCCTTAATCTCCCCTC
>WUQV01000157.1 GCA_009889585.1 Candidatus Bathyarchaeota archaeon
GTTGCTTTAGCTACGAAAGAAGCGGCAACGGTATGGCCCGGCTTAATACAGCGGCTTGTCGCTTACTGACGTGGTTTGTCTAAAACGTGAACCAGAGGAGAGGGAACATAACATGTGAACTACCCCCTCCCTATCGGGTGGGGCTTCCTGCTTCAAAGACGGCCTGCGGCGTCTCCGCGGGCTTTAACTCGGGCCGTCCCAGCCCTACTGCGTCCGTCCGGCAATCCCCTTCGGCTTTACGGCATGCAGGGCTACCGGAAGAGGTACGCATGCCGACCTCGCGCCTGCAGGTTGACGGGAGAGGGGAGACGAGTGAAGAATATAAGCGCGTCGGCTTTCGTCCCCCAGATTTCGCAAGGGGACTTCCCGCCGATGTAGTTAAATCCTAAGGGGAAACAAATAACGTGCAACTACTTGGTTAAGCGACTTATGCACGATTAGATTCATGAGATAATAGAGTTGACCAGAAGAGGAATATCTCTTAAAAAGATTGTTGAATAGCTTAAAATAGGTAAAACAACTGTTTACTATTACGCCTGCAGATATTGTTGAAAAATGACTAAACTTAATCTGAACCTTCTTGATGAACTTAAAAGAGGTTACATTATCGGTTCTTCCTTGGAGGCGGATATTTTAATGGAGGATGAAACTTCAGCAAAGCTTCTTGAGGCGAAAAACTAATTAAGATGGTCCTCGCCTGCCATTTCCGGGCGCCTTGGCTAGGACAGCCCTGGTAGTATAGCCCGGCCACATGAACGCCATCCTTTCCATGCCGGAGTAGTATCGGCGGCTGTCACCCGCTGGACATCACAGGAAACTACCCTGTGACGAGACCCGGGTTCAAATCCCGGCCAAGGGAAAGGTAGAGCCTTTCCCGCCGAAGGGCGCCATCCCCTTTGAACCTGGGTCCGATAAGAGGCGCTCGCCTCGCGGGCTCATCCATCTACGTGAAGCGGCCACCTTCCATTACAAGGCCGCCGAGAAGGTCGGCCTGGGCCACGCTGCTTACGAGGCGAGGGTTAAGATTTAAGACACCGCTGGCGGCTCGATGAGGGCATAAGTCATACCTAGAGCGGCCAAGGTCGGTGCGCTAGTGGGAGGCAGGAAGAGCGAGGCCGTGCTATCGGACTTAGCGATCTCTTATGTTGAAGTAGAGACTCTGATGAGCGACAAGCTCGCCAGGAGGTTGAGTTACGGTAATGGAAGGCCATGAGAAGGCCTGTGGAGGCTCGGAGGCGAGGAAGAGCCCGCAGCGTTGGCATGGGCTCTATCTCCGCTCTAGGCAGCTCTCGACTGGGAATTGTCCGGAATATGGTTCACCGCGTGTCTCAAACAATCCCAACCCTAATCTCTTTAGACGAAGATGCGCGACGCCGGAAGGGGTTGCCTCCGGCTGGCCGAGCCCGCATGCCGCTTGCTCAGACGCTTGCGCAGAGGCGCTTGCCACCTGTGGAGCGATTCGCTCGGTTCTCGCAGGCGTTGGAGCGTGGATTCGCCGCGCAGCATTAAAATTTTTATCTTTGGTCTACGCACAAAGTTGTGAGAAGGAAAAATGATAATAAAGGGAATTCAGAAGCTAACTCTTATAGACTATCCTGGAAAGATAGCTTGCACGCTCTTCACCTTCGGCTGTAACTTCAGATGCCCGTTTTGTTTTAACTCTAGCCTCGTGGTGGATGACTCCACGCCTGCTGTTAGAGAAGAAGAGATGATGAAGTTTCTGCATGAGAGAAGTGGCTGGCTTGAGGGGGTGTGCGTTAGCGGCGGAGAGCCGACTTTGCACGGAGACCTCCCCGAGTTCATCGAACGCGTAAGAGGCCTGGGCTATAGAGTAAAGCTAGACACTAACGGCACGAGCCCGAAGATGCTTGAAAAACTTTTGAACGAGGACCTATTAGATTACGTCGCAGTTGACGTAAAGGCGCCGCTGCAAAAGTATTCAGAAGTTGTGAGGGCCGAAGTTAATGTTGAAGATTTAAGGAGGACGTTAGAGCTTGTAATTGGATCCGGCGTGGAACACGAAGTGAGGACGACGGTCGTGCCCACGATCCACTCGAAGCAAGACATAGTCGCAATCGCTAGAGAAGTTGGAGCTGCGAAGGTGTACTTTCTTCAGCAGTTCAGACCTATAAAGACCTTGGACCTGAGGTTCATGGATGTTAAGCCTTACCCTATAGATTATCTTATTGAGCTTCGAGATTTATGCAGTAGGTACGTGCCCACGCGAGTCAGGGTTTAATATGTCTGAATCCTTGGAGAAGACGCGCTACTTCGACGTTACAAAATTCACCGAAGACTTTCTCGAGGGCGCCGATTGGAGGGCGAGGGAGAATGCAAACGTGCCCTTCTCCTTCTCGAGCCTCTTCTTCCGCGGCGCTGGCGAAGTTGTGGAGCGCTACCTGCTCGCTAAGGTCTATCCCCCTGAAGTTGCAAGGGCCCACGTAGAGGGCGACATCCACATTCACAATCTCTACATGGGCATGGTTGGCTACTGCGCGGGCTGGAGCCTAAGGCAGCTCCTACTTAGGGGCCTAGGCGGAGTCCCGTTCAGATTAAACTCTGCTCCACCGCGGCACTTGACCACCGCCGTGCATCAGATGGTGAACTTCGTCGGAGTCATACAGAACGAGTGGTCAGGCGCCCAAGCTTTCAACTCCGTCGACACTCTCCTCGCCCCCTTCGTTAGAAAAGATAGGTTGGACTATAGGCAGACGAAACAGGCGATACAGGAGTTCGTGTTCGGGCTTAACGTGACAGCAAGGTGGGGCGGCCAAAGTCCATTTACCAACGTAACGCTAGATTGGACTGTTCCGGATGACCTAGCCGATGAGCCAGTCATCGTAGGAGGTGAATATGGAAGAGGCACGTATGCCGACTATCAAGATGAAGTGGACATGATAAACCGCGCCTTCATAGAAGTCATGATAGAGGGCGATGCTGCTGGGCGTATATTCACCTTTCCCATTCCAACTTACAACATAACCAAGAACTTCGCATGGGATTCTGAGAACGCGGAACTGCTTTTCGAGATGTGCGCTAAGTACGGCACGCCCTACTTCCAGAACTTTGTGAAGAGCGGCTTGGACCCGAGGGAGGTGCGCGCCATGTGCCTTCATCCGAATGAGGAGGTCATAGTTAGAGACGGCGGGGATGTTTTGCGGATGTCGATAGGCGATGTGGTGGAAAGGTACGCTGAGGACTTCGATGGGGACGGCTGGTCTCAGCCTAAGAGGGACTTAAGTGTGTTATCAATCAACCCTGAAACCTTCAGGGCTGAGTGGAAGCGGATAACTCAGTTCCTTAGGAGCGAGTGCAACGAGCTCGTTCAAGTAACAACTACGGACGGGAAAGCTGTGAGGGTCACGCCAGACCATCCCATCCCCATCCTAACCCCTGAGGGCCTTAGGCTGAAGCCCGCGGGCGACGTTAGATCGGGCGACGTCATGCTCTCGCTTAGGTCTGGAGCGGATGCCCTAAACTGCTCGTACCAGGAGATAAAGCTGCTGAGGAGGGGGTTTAAGCTCCTTAACTCCCAGCTCAGGAAACGGGGCCTAGGGCTTTCCGACAGCGACGTAGCGAAGGTCGTGGGCGCCCACAAGGACGCCGTCGGGCGGAGGAGGCGGAGGCTCGGCCTTGAGCCTAACGAATCCAAGCCTATCGACGAAGAGGAGGCGTTGAGGCTTAGGAAGGAAACAGCGGGCTACGAAAGGCTTGTTCTCAACGAAGAGCTCGGAGCTTTTCTAGGATTTTTCACGTCAGAGGGAAACTACATCTTTGAGAGCAGGAGAAGCTTGTCAACGTACAGATCTCCAAAAGGGATTCGGTTGACCTTCCGTAAAGGGGGCGTTAGCTTAAGGCATAGGATTAGAGGGCTTATAAAGAGGATCCTTAAGGTTGAGCCTAAGGAAAGGAAGGATTCACGCCGCGACGTTTACTATTTGTACATATACAGTTCAGACGTGGCCAGAGCTCTATACTACGCTGGCTTCAGGAATCATGGAAGGCTTCCTAACATCTTATTCAGCTCGCCACCATCCGTCATAAGCGCCTTCTTGGACTACTTCTTCCTCGGGAACGGCTACGGAAGGAGGCGGGGGATACATACAAACGACGAGGCGCTCGCAAGAGACATAGCTATCCTAAGCTCGCTCGTTGGAAGACCAACGTGTTACAGGAAAGGGATCAGCGGCCAGACGATATATATGCGGCGCGGGGCTGCTAGCGGTCAAACATCGATTGCACCGGCAACTTGCGAGCTCCCTCCAGGGTGGACGGCGAAGTCAACGTACCTTATCCCAGGCCTTAACAAGAAGAACGTGGTTGATGTAAGGACGCTTAAGACGTATGGCGCTTTTACAGCTGAAGCTGAGAAACTCGCTTACAACGCAGCTGCACCCATCAAGGTGAAATCCATCGAGAGGATTAAGCTTGAAAGCCCACAAGCGTTCTACGACCTTGAGCTTGAGGCCAACCACTTGTTCGTAAATTCGCTTGGAACAATAACGCACAACTGCTGCAGGCTACGCCTAGATCTGAGGCAACTGTATCGTCGGTACGGCGGTTACTTCGGGTTTGCGGATCAGACCGGGAGCGTCGGGGTGGTAACCATCAACATGCCGAGGATAGGATACCTTTCGAAAGAAGAAGATGAATTCTTCGAGAGGCTGGAGCGCACGATGGACTTGGCCAAGGAGAGCTTGGAGATTAAGAGGAAGGTAGTTCAGAAAAACTTGGATCGCGGGCTGCTTCCATACACTAAGAGGTACTTGGGCAACTTGACGTGGCACTTTTCGACGATAGGGCTTGTGGGCATGAACGAGGCTTGCATAAACTTCTTGAGGGAGGGCATAGCGAGCGATGTCGGCAGGGAGTTCGCGATAAAGGTGCTACGCTTTATGCGCGATAAAGTCTTAGAGTACCAAGAGGAGACGGGCAACGCTTATAACTTAGAGGCGACTCCAGCTGAAGGCTGTAGCTACAGGCTTGCGGCGTTAGACAAGCAAAAGTACCCTGACATAGTAACTGCTGGCGAAAAAGTTCCATATTACACGAGTTCGACGCACTTGCCCGTCAACTACACCGACGACCTATTCTTCGCCCTAAGGCATCAGGAGGATTTGCAGGCCCTGTACACAGGGGGCACGGTATTTCACGTATTTTTGGGCGAGCGTATAGACGCCGAGGCGTGCAGGCTATTGGTTAGAAAGATAGTTGACACGTTCAGCCTCCCCTACTTCACTATAACGCCGACGTTCAGCGTGTGTTCGGATCACGGCTACATTTGGGGCGAGCACTTCACGTGTCCAACTTGCGGCAAGGAAGCTGAAGTTTATTCTCGCGTTGTCGGCTACTTTAGGCCTGTTCAAAGCTGGAACGCTGGAAAGCGAGAGGAATTCAGGCAGAGGTCAAGCTACAAAGTTAAAGAGTATTCGCAATCTTAAGCATATTCATCATCGCGAAAAGCAGCGAGCGCTGGGTTCCGACTCACGGCGGAGCCCACGTCTGCTTAAGCTAGCAAAATTTGAGTTCCTGAGAATCACGGCTTATATCGGGCCGAGAGAGACGTGCGGACGCGCCAGAGTCGGCTCTATCGTTCAGCTATCTTCAGAGCATCATTAACAAATCCTCCCTCTGTTTGGGTGAGAGGTCAGGATTAAAGGTTTGCTTGTCCCTGCCTGCGGGAACGAAGTTGAAATACTGAGCAGCCCGCTTCGAGCTCTCTGCACAAACGTATTAGTTTTGGAATCTCGCCGAGGTTGTGCCCAATAGCGGTGGTGGCGATGCATACGCTCATTCCCTTTTTAAGCAGCCTTGAATGGCTCTTCGTAGATATTCCGGGCGCCTCTGAAGCTTTCGCGCGTCTTCACTCAACAGCCGATGAGGAACTAAATCTGCTCGAAGGCTCCATCTAGGCTAACTTGAACATAATTCACGCCGCGCTGCCTTAGCTTCTGGACCACCTAGCGATCTAAAGGTGCCGTTCGTGGCCAACGTGACGTAGATGCCGAGTCGAGAGGCGTAGACAAGCAGCTGGAAGATGTCGCTTCTGACGGGCGGCTCGTAGGCTTTCTCGGCTATGAACTTATCAGTTATTAAGTTCGACACCCGCCTGATGACCAACCCCTTGCCTTCTCCCCTGACTTCCCCTTCTAAATCCTCCAACTCATCGCTTAAGCCCATGTTTCAACTCCTTCAAAAACCTCACGAATTCCACTTTTGCCCTTCAACTTGATGTTTAACCTTTGCCGATAATGATAGTCAACTAGCTTCAACCTAGCCTTATAGCTGACTCATAACTACACACCTCTTGATGCAAAGATCAAGGAAACTCATCTCGATATCGATGTAGAATGAACCGAATGAAATTCATGAGCCCAGAGGCCAGAGGGCGTTAGATAAGTACGCAACGACTTACATCCCTGAGGAGCATGAAGGGGTCTTTGACGTTTGCTCATTTCACGGTAATAAAGGCCATGTCGTAAAGTGTTCACGAGATTAGGATCATTAACGAAGCCTCAGAAAAATCGTACACTAGCTTATATCATATTAATATTTTTAACAAGGCTCATATGTCGAGGATAAGCCATTGTCAATCTAAATAGACTTCTTACGTCGCGCTTCAAACCCGATATTTCGCTCATGAATTCACGCCTTAATTCTGATATCTCATACTTGGTATCGGATATCTTAGTCTCGATGTAGTTCGATCTCTTTATCCATCTGCTCAAACGTTCGATCCTTGTGATTCTCCCTTCTAGGCCAGCCTTAGCATTACGTCCACCTCTAAAACGCCTAATGCCTTTCATAGTTAAACACTTTAAGGTAACCTTAGAGTGCCATCTAGCTTAGGCCTGAAGCGTTTACGGACGTTATAAAGCGGACTGCGTGACGCATTAAGCTGTAATACTTCTTAAGTTTAAGATGAACCTTAGTAAAACGAGATATCCCGCGGATGTCATCGCGCTTAGCATGATGGGCCGCTAAAAGGCTAGAGATGTTATTCGAGTATTACGCTTATGGGGACGTAACAAATGGAATCTTTCGTTAAAAAGCTGGGTCGTATCGCATATTAAGCCGTTTACACCTTTTCATCCTCATCATTCCGATGATCATGTTATCAGAAGCGCACATTAGAACCGTGCCAAGCGTAGCCTTTTTTATAGAAGCAATTGGGAGACTGACTATGATGAAGTTACAATCGCATATGATATTACTATGGCTATCAATACATCCTTGAGGTTCGCCCCGGGCTCGGCTTCGGCCTGATGCGTTCAACGAGCGCTTCAATGAAGTCAGGGCCCATGTATCCTGCTACGGCGCACATCAATAAGTTAGGGAAGCCGTGCTCACCGTGGGCGAAGTAGTAGATAAGTCCTACGAGCGCTCCAATGACGACGTGTCTGAAGCTCGCATAGCTTAATAGCTCTTGCCAGCTCTTACTCCACATCAATACGTAAAGTAACGCGCCAGCTAGACCCATTAGCACGAAAGCCATTATGCCGACCGTTTCTAACCCCTCCTTAAGGTTTAAGGACGGGCGGAAGCATATAAGTTTTATGTAAGGCCGTAAGATGAAGTTTGAGGGAGCTCAAGAGATCAATATGAGGAATGTTAAGAGTCAAGGCAGCCCTAGAGGGAGGTGTTTAAAGGCTGTCATAGTCTCAGATTGGAAGTTAAGGTTGACCATTTTTATCGAAGATAAGAAATAAATCCCTCTGTATCAGCCCTTTAGCAGGATGGACGGCGAATAAGCGCTAGCAGCATCAGCGAAAAATTCGCCGTCGAAGGTCGCGAAGATATGCGTGAAGTCAGTCCTAAAGCGCTGGGCGGGCTACAGACCTGCTTTAGTGCTGGACTGACGCAGCCCGAGGGCTGAAAAGAGGCCTTTCACCCAGGCCGTGTGCTTGGATAGACCATGGATGCCTTATGAGCACGCCTGCGACTTCATTACGACGTTAAAATGGCTCATGAATGTTGTTGAAAGCTACTTCACCTTCGGACACCTTGCGCTCTTAAGCAAGCGCTTTAAACAGCCTAAGCCTTTAACCTTAAGGCGTCTTCAAGCTCCTCGATATCTTCTCATGCTGTTGTGACGAGGCCTTAGAGTGAAGCTCTATTGCCTTCAATAATGCCTCGAACCTCTCATCCATCTTAGCAAACCTCTCGTCCATCTTAACAAATCTCTCATCCATCTTCATTAAGAGCTTCTTCATCATCTCCTCATCGCCTTCCTCTCCTGAAGCATTAATTGTGTTACCACCATCCTCGTCACCTTAGCGTTTGTACAATGAAAACAGGCCAACTATTAAGCCGAACACCGTGGCTCCACCTGGGACGTGCTCCCACAAGGCGTAGCCACTCAGTCCTTGCTTAAGTTGGCAAGCTTAAGCTTTTTTAGCTTCTTAAAGTGCTTCCGTTCATCATCCCTAACTCCTCATCACGTTTTCGATGAGGCTTAGGCGAGCGATCTTATTTTCTAAGTCGACTGAAGTCGTGAGCCGAAGGGATGCAGGTCATCGTTTTCTAAAGCTTTTTGAAGTCTCAAGCGTGAATTTTACGTTCTGAACACCGCGTTAGATATTCTGTCACGCTTTTCCATATATCCGATGCTTAGGAGGCTAAAATGGCCTACGACTTTTAAGCCTTTTTCGTAAATTAAAAGCGGGCCCGGCGGGAATTGAACCCGCGACCACCGGGTTAAAAGCCTCACCGGAGCGCCAGGGCGTTTTGTACGTTAAAGCTCCCCGCGCATCCGCCGGTGCTCTTCCTGACTGAGCTACGGGCCCCGTTTGATCTAAGGAGGCGTCTCTCTTTAGGCTTACGCCTTTAAACATTCATCTCGCTTCAAACGAAGTTAACTCTATATGAGGCCATTTCATAAGCAGTTAACGCATGGCCTTCAAGGAGGCTTTGGAGGGGTTAGCGAAAGGAGCTCGAGGCCCTGCTCCAGCTTTTTCGAAATTCGACTTCGTTCGAACGTTAGAGCTAATCACAAGAGGGCCTATCGGAAGAGCTTCTCTTTCGAAGGAATTGGGCCTGGGCGAAGGGAGCGTTCGAACGTTAATGGATAGGCTCGAAAGGGCCGGGCTCGTAAGGGCCTCTAAGAAGGGGTTCTTCCTTACGAAAGAAGGGGAGGAGTTGTGGAACGAGCTCAAGTCCGTTCTCTCAAAGGCCGCGTTAAACGGAACCGAGCTAAGCCTTAGCAAGCGTAACGTCATGATCTTAATTAAAGGACGTGAAAGAAGGGTTAGAAACGGGATGGAACAACGTGATGCAGCTGTAAAAGCAGGGGCTGAGGCTGCTATAACGCTCGTCGTCAGAGGAGGGAAACTGATGATCCCGCCTGACTTCGAGCGCGTAAAAGAGGATTACCCGAAGGCGTTCGAGAAAGTCGTAGGAGCCTTAAGCCCTGAGGAGGGGGATGCCATCGTCATAAGTTGCGCTAACACGATTAAGGAAGCGGAGCGCGGGGCTTTGGCGGCAGCGTGGACGTTATTATGACTAATGATTAGGCCTTAAGGGACTAACCTCTCCCCTCTAGCGAGCGCTCGCTCTAAGGCGGCGCTCATGTTAAGCAATCCCTCGTTCGTCTTCGCTGAAACAGGTATTAAGAATGGGCGTAACCCGAGCCTGTACATAACCTTCATCATGTCGCGGCTTAACAAACGCTTGGTCCCTTCGAACCTTTCCTCTATGGCGATCTCCAAGGCTTTGAAGTTCGTCGACCAATCGACGACGCGTTCCACCTCTTCGAGCGGAAGGAGGTCGCACTTGGAGAGGACGTGGACTTGAGGCAAAAGGAACCGGCTGTAAACGGCCGCCGAAAGGAATAAGTTAGCGACGTAGTTGAGGGGGTCGGATGAGAAGACGGCGTCGAATAAGTATACGACCGCCTTAGGCTCGTCCGTTAACTCGGCGGCTATGTAAGGGCCGCTCGCTCTAAAGGCGAAAAGCTCCATTTGGCCTGGCGTGTCGACTAACGCCACGTCGGGCCTGAGGCTTTCGACCTCCTTACTGAAGGAGCTCACGTCCTCGGCCATGAGGTCGGCTGCCATAACGAGGGCTCCGTTCGGCCCTAACCCATGCTTCTCCATCAACTCGACGACGTCTACGTAATCGCGTACGTCAACGTCCGGCGTATAAGGCAACGTAACGGCCCCCGGGTCCAAGTTGACCATCGCTACCTCTTGCTTTTGAAGCTTAAGGAATTCTCCGAACGACGCCGTTAGGAGCGATTTACCGGATCCAGCCGTTCCGATGAAGAAGACGATGAACATAATCCTCACGCGCTTAAGGCCGCTCAGCCACCCGGATGTTCGATCACCCCTCAGCGTCCAGCCTAAGCCTCATCGCAGCCGTTCGCCGTAAAGCGAACTAACTAAAAAGCCTCTCGGGGGTTAACCTGCCGCCTCTTTCGTTAATTAAATCCGAGAGTTGAATTATCGCCCTTCCTATTCTATTTCGAGCGATAGAGGAGTCCTTCGCCGTCGTGAAGAGGTGGAGCTCTATCCTCGATATTCTCTCGCCCCCTTTGGGATGGGACTTTATGTAAACGTAAGGGTTATTTCGCATCGTCCGTTCGATTAAAGGCGCTAAATCCGACTCGAAGATGCCTAAGGCCTCCAAGCTCACTTCGTAAAAGATAACGCCCCCCGCCGCTTCCTTCAAAAGAGGAGCCACGGACCCCTCGAAGATGGCCCTCATCTCGTCGGGGACCCCTGGCAACGCCACGATCGTAGTATCGCCGTGCTTTAATAGGACGCCTGGAGCCGTTCCAACGGGGTTCGGAAGAGGCTTAGCGCCATCCGGCAACGTAGCCATCTTCACCCTATGGGGCGTCAACTCGACTTCTTCCAACATGCCTTCCTCAACGTATTGACGGTATCTTCTCTCAACCATCCTTAATGCTTCTTCATCCACCTTTAACTTAAGCGATAAAGCATTCGCCATTCCCTCCAACGTTTTATCATCAAAAGTTGGACCTAAGCCACCTGTTGTAATAATGAAAATAGGCTTTCTTTGTAATGATTCGCTTAAAGTCTTAGAAATCTCCTCTATATCATCACCAATTGTTATAATACGTTTAACACTTAATCCAAGCGAAGTTATATATCTTGCTAACCATTGAGCATTGGTATTTAATATCTTTCCTATTAAGAGCTCATTTCCAATACAAATTATCTCAATAAATCGTTCCATATTACATCCTCTTTACCTCTTCTTACCAAGCCACCATTTTAAATACTCCTTATGAAACTCTTGGCGTTTTTCTTTTTCACTCTTAAAATCAGGATGAAGCCTTATCCTAGCCTCGATTAACTCTTGTTTAGTTAAAGTTAAACCACAACTTTTGCATACGAATTGCTTCATAGACATAATATATTGCATTTCCCCACCGCACTCTGGACAATATGGCATATCAACCCCTTTTGAACTAATTCACGTGAAGATAAGCTTTACGTTATGAAGTTCATGAGCCCAACTTCACGAGCTATTTGAATGGCCCTCTCCATCTCAGCCCTCGTAAGCCTTCGCCTTAACTCAGGCACTTCATAAGCCCTCCACTCAGGCCTGTATTGAAACATAACGTTCGTCCTAGTTAAAGGGCCTAAGTCCTTAGAGATCCAACTTAATATCGGCTTAACGCAACACTCTAAATGCTCTGGTAGCACTAAGACTCGAATTATCAACTCCCCATAGCGCTTAGCGTACAAATGGTTACGTATGCAAACCTCCCAATACTTAGGGGCTTCCGATATCCTCTCGGCGCAACCGCCAGGCCCGTACTTAAAGTCGAGTAAGTAAACGTCTACGAACCCAGCGAGCAAATTGGCCGTCTCCTCGCTGTAGTAAGAATTGGAGTTCCAAACGATCGGGACGTTCACGCTCACGTGCTTGAACGCCTCCAGCCACAGTTGGAGCCACGGGGTCGGCTCCCCGCCCACTAAGTTAACGTTTCGGCAACCGCCCATACGTAGGCGTTCCACAGCCCTAGCTAGCTGCTCAGGCGAGTATATCTCGCCATGCTCATACCATTGGCTGTTGTGAACTAGAAACGTGTTTGCAATGAATCTTTGCGTACCTTCAACTCGAATATCATAAACCCATTGACCTTTCCTTTTTAAGGGTTTTACCTTGACGACTTTGTCCCAAAAAATATCCGAATCAGCAAGCATCCTTAATTTTGATAAATTCTCAATTAATGTTTTATCAGATAATATTTGTAAACATAAATTGTTAATTACCGCTACGATCTTGTTTAAAAGGTTTTTAGAGTTAGGTTTGTTTTGATAATATTTGTAATATCCTATTAATCTTCGGGAGACTCCTAATGCATCTGCAACTTTTTGTTCGGATACCCTTAAAACTTTTCTTACTCTAGTTAGCTCGCTCCATTTAGGTTTCTGAAGCTGTTGGCTTAACGATTGTATTTCTTTTAAGCGAGACTCAAAGATGGAAACAATCTGCTTCATTCTAAATACGGGAATATCACCATGGCCTTCTTCAAAAAAACCATAATCCTTTATGCTACGTCTCACATCGCGCTGTGAAAGCCGAAGCCTTCGTCGAATATCCTTCAATAAATCGCTGACATTTGGGATCACATCTAGGTGCGGACGACCCTTTATGTTCATCCTTAGCAGCTTCTCTAACTTCTCAGATTTTTCAAGCGAAGTGAAACCTATGTAAGTTCCATAATGATGTATGTTTTCACCAGTTATTGATAGCTTATAAGCCCTTTTGATGTGCATGCCTCTGTTACGTACAACTGAGTGAAGTTGCGACATTATCCCGAATCTACAGAGTAGGAATTGTACCTGCTGTAATAATTTTTGGCTTGATGAGTGTAAATCGACTTCCCTACTTTTAGGATGAACAGTTGCTTCGCAATCAAAAAATGCTCTTAAAAAGGATGCTATCATCTCCCTTTTGCATTGCATAATTTTTCTAGGAACTTCTCTGAACTTCGAGTACTTTAGTAAAGGTGGAGCAAGTTGACTCAATAATCGAAATAGCTCAACGGATCGAATAATGGCTCGATTGGAAGTTCCATCGTATCTTTTTATCGTTGGCATTAAACTGAACACTTTTTGACAACAATCGTAGTAGTCATTAAGTAGTGTCTGATCCTTATTAGTGAAGACAATACTGTAGATCCCCCTTTCTCTCTTTACGTGTACATGTCCATCACCAAGTAAGTATCCAAGGAATCGACATAATTCTGGAGAAAACATTTTAGGAACCGTTATATGATGCGCATTTCCCTTACCTCGTATGAGCTCTACTTCTATTTCTGGAGAATCTTTTACATCAGGGAGGCGGCGGACGACAGCAACGAAGTCGCCTCTTTTCAGCCTATCGGCGGCAACTGGTGAGATAACTCCATTGGAACATGTGTATAATAGATGATTTGGAGTTACGGTTATCTTTCTTCCAGTTCTTGTCGTTATTTCAAGAAGAAGTCGCGCCTTCCTTTTCGACAATCCATTACATTTATCAGCCACGACTTTTCCCTGCGAATCAACTGTCAACACCTCTAAATTAAAAGTGGCGCAGAGGATTTCATCGATTTCCTTCATGCCTCCCTTACGCATTCCACTATTAACAACGTTAGAGATTTTCACTAAAGATCCATCTGCAAGTGAAATCAAGCTATCGCCCGTCAAACATATCGACCAATTTTGACAATGCTTACATCTCATCGTGCAGCCCAACGTGAAGATCGTTCCTGATGGAACAAGCTCCGGCTCCTCGCCTAAGTGCTCGAAAATCGTGGAGACGGCTATTTGCGAACCACATCGACAATAGCCGAGCTTTCCAGCCAGTCTGTTGACGTTACACCGCCTTACGCAAAAACGACAGCTCTCCATCATCCTCTTAGCGATCTCGATCTTCAGGTCGAGGTAGGAGTTCTTAGGCTCCTCAAGATAGTCCAAATCCTTTAGACCAACGTCGATTTCCTTCTCCAATTCGTAGAATCGTTCCGTAAGCTCGTCATGAGCGAGCCAAAGCTCGTCCAAGGGCTCGTCGAAGCTTACGTCCGCTGGTAACTTCTTCGCTATTAAGAACTTGGCAGGCCTTTCATCTTGCATCGCTGAGAAGTAACGAGCTAAGCTCGCTCTGGCCTTCTCATCCTTAAGGACCGCTACGGCGTCAGGCCTCCAAAGCGCCCACATTAAGACTCCTCAAAAGAGGGCGTATGGATAAGCGTAACCCATTGGGTAGAACTTGCCGGCTATGGGTATGCTTCGGCCACAAGATGGACATAGCATGTCCTTCGTCAAGTTCCACTTGAGTATTTCGAAGCTGAACCTCTTGATAAGGAGCTCATTACAGTTAGGGCAGTAGGTGTTTTCATAGCGATGGCCAGGCACGTTCCCTATGTAGACGTAATCCAACCCAGCATCCTTAGCCACTTCACAAGCCTTCTCCAAGGTTGAAATAGGCGTTGAAGGTATGTTCGTCAACTGGTAATCCGGGTGAAACCTCAAGAGGTGAAAGGGCCTTTCCCTCCCTATGTTATCCCTTATCCACGTGGCCAGCTCGCGTATGGCCTCTAAGGAATCTCCTAACTTCGGCACGACGAGGTTCGTTATCTCAATGTGTATGCCGTTTCGCTTCATCTCCTTTAACGACTCGTAGATGGGTTCTACGGAGGGCACGGCTGAAAGGCTTTTATAAAAGCTGGGATCCCCTCCGCCTTTGAAGTCGACGGTAGCCGCCTCCAAGTACGGGGCGATGGTCCTCACGGCCTCTGGCGTCATATATCCATTAGTTACGAATGTGTTAAAGAATCCAGCTTCATGAGCTAATTTCGCTGTATCATACGCGTATTCGAAGAATATCGTAGGCTCCGTGTACGTATAACTAATACCATGACATCCATTATCCTTCGTCGCCTTCACAACCTCCTCAGGTGGAAAATAATGGCCAACTATTCGACGCTCTTGGCTTATCGCCCAATTATCGCAGAACCTACATCTAAAGTTACAGCCTATGGTTGCAATCGACATAACTAGGGCGCCTGGGTGAAAGTGAGAAAGAGGCTTCTTCGTTATCGGATCTACGCACGCTGAAATAGCTTTAGCGTAAACTAATGAGTATAACCGCCCTCCTTCATTCTTCCTCACTAAACAAAACCCAGTTCCACCATTTGGTATAATACACCTTCGGGCGCAAAGATTACAAGCTACTTTATCATTAGAAAGCTGTTCATATAACATAGCCTCTCGTGTATTTTTAAGTTCAAATGTAGACTTAATCGAAGCTACTTCACCCCCTCCACGTAAAAGCCCTCGCCGTCGAACTTAATGCCAAGGGCTTTGCTGACGGCCTTGAACCCCTTGCCCCTTCCGTTCGTCGCGATTAGCTCGGCCTCGCGGAGCTTCCTTAAGTGAAACGAGATGGTCGTTGTTGACACTCGCCTTAATAACGCCCTTTCGATGTCCGAAATAGTCCGAGGGTTTGGGTAAGCTCGAACGAGGTATCTGAGGATTTCAGCTCTCGTCGGATCACTAAGGGCCTCGCAAACCTTGTGCCCGTTAAATTCCTTCTTTGACATTCGTATTATTATATTGTAATACTATTATTTAAATCAATTGCTGAGTGACTACGGCCTTTAAACAAGGCAATGCCTTGAATCAAGCTCATATATCTATGCTAATGAACGGGGTCCAGTTGGATAAATCGAGCTCAAACTTCAGACGTCTAGTCCGAACTTGTATAAGTTCAACTTACAAAAGCCTTTAAAAGTGATAAGGAGTTCGTAAGGCTTACGGACGAAGAAGTCGATATCCCAGGTCGACGGATTACCTATTGAGATCGCCGATCGAATGATTGCCTTGGCAAGCGCCTTCACCGACGTTCCTAGGCGACCTCTTTTCAACACTCTTAAGGTTACTATCGCCTTATCCCTAAGAAGCGTCATTCTTCCAACCTCAAGCCGCCTCACTTTTCCATCATGATGAATTTTTAATAGCCATTGGCGATCAATAGAGCTTCAAGCCGTTCCATCGTAATCCAGAGCTAGGCTTACGCCTCATTCGAGCCTCCATGATGGTACGTAGGACTTTATGTTTTTAAACGCTTGCTTAAAATCATAACCTAAGCGGAAAATTTATATTTCCATTTATCTCGAGGTTGAGATGATGGAGTTAGGCTTTGAGGTTGAGCGGATTATCGAGGATGCAGAATATTTAGCTAAGAAGGCGATTGAAGAGGCCGATGTTAATATTCGTGATGCAGCTGAAAAGGCTTGGGGAGCTGTTGTAAAGGCTACGAATGTCCTTATCCTAAGGTTTAAGCCTGAGGTTTATGAAAGGGCGGTTAAAGTTGCAAGCGTCCGTCGATCAGTTTTATTAGAGATATGCGAAGATCCTAAGATAGCGCCCCTAAGGCTTTGGGAGAGATATGGGTCTAGGGAGACGTATCTTCATGCTCAATGCTTCTATGAAGGGGTATGCGAGCCTGTGAATTCGATAAAGCGTAGAATCGTGGAAACGATGGATTACGTTAAAGATATTAAAGAGATTCTGACGAGCTTCTAGCTTAATCCGTTAAGATTAGTTGACTCTTGCGACGCTCATCGAGAACGTAATCCTGGCTTGTATTCGGTGCTAATCACGACGACCTCCATCGGTCTTTATGAAAAGCTAGAAGGTCGAACGCTGGGACCTCGCAAGCTTCTATGTTGAAAGCCCTTGCTTTTAAACGAGGGAGGAAGATATGAAACGAGTGGTGGCAAACGAAAGCCCGAGTTCACGCAGACGGTTTCACCTTATGAAGAGCCATGAGCTCACCTGCGTCCTTAACTTCGACCGTTAATAATTTAGAGGCCGTAAGGTTTTAATGGTCCCTTTAGCGTATATAATACCGGATCTACATGAAGTCCGTGATTAAAATATGCATCTTACTATGGCTACTATTCCCTTTAAGCGTTCAATTAGCCCTTTGCGATAAATTGGCCATACCAATAGGTCCTATTGGAATCCATCAAATCGGCCAATCGGCTATAATAGCTTGGAAGGATGGAGTCGAGCTCTTAATAATCTCCCCTAGCCTTGCCGTTAGGCCTATGCCTTTGGAACGAGAGGCCGTTCATCGAGAGCTATACGCACTCGAGATCATGCCGTTGCCTTCCATTCCAGAAGTGGAAGACGCCGATTTTTACGTCTTCGAGGCCTTAATGAAGCTCGTCAGAATTAAGAGCCCTATAGAGACGTATGGAATTAAGGTGTTGGAGAGAGATGTTGAAGTCATATATCATAAGGTCATAGAGGCTCATGATATTAGTATCTTAAGGGTTAAAGATGCCGATTCCCTATTAAAATGGATAATAGAGTATGTGGAGGCTAAGAATTTACCAAGACCTCCTGAATATATCTTAAAAGGCCTAGGTGAAATAGCGAGCATATACTTAGAAGAGGGCTTTGAATACTTCGTCTTTGACTTAATATTGCTTGTAGAAGGGCCCATGAGCATAAAGCCGTTGTTATATAGGTTTAAATCCGAAACTATATACTATCCTCTGAGGATATCTAGGTTAATGGAGGGCTATGCTTCTATAACGATATTCATCATAACATCTGAGAGAGTTAAGCCTGAGACCGTATGGGGCGCTGAGCTTGAAATAGCCTTTGAGGGATTAGTCGACTTAAGCGATATCGAGAGAGCCGATAGACGCTTAGCGGAGCCCTTTAAGGGCTTGGATAAAGTATGGCTTACGGCCTTAACTTGGAGAGGCGTCCTCAGAGGCTTAAGGGAGGACTTAAACGCTCAAGTGGGCTTTTCCTTTGAACAAATTAAGCCCTTCTTAGCGTGGCTAAGCCCTGTTTTAGCGTCGGTTGTTTTAATAGCTACGTGTTACATTTACTCCTACAGGAGGTTCTTTAAAAGTGGAAGTTAGAATAGCTGTATCCGAGGCCTTTCTAGCCTTCATCGGCATAGCCCTCATAATGCCTTCAGCTATTGTAATAGCTTTATCGCCCGCAAATGCGGAGCTCATGTTAATCTCAGGGCTTTACATAGCTTCAGGGATGATGGCTATAGCAGCCATATCTCTTTTGGCTAAGAGGCTTAAGCTAGGAGGGATATTGGGCATTACTTCTTGCTTCTTAGGCTTTTCATCGTCTATATTGTTCTCAGCGTTCATGGCCTTAACTTTAATCGCGCCCTTTGAATATATGCCAGGACTTATCGTATTAATGGCAGCCATAGGAGTAGTGATACTACCTCAAGTAGCGACGGTTGCCCTGTTGATATCTATATTCGATCAACTTAAGGGGTAACCTCCTCAGCCTAAGCTTTAGGCCTTAAGACCTCTAATGTCGGCTAGGCTCCTTAGGAGGAGATTTTCTACTCAGTTTTCCCTTTAAGACTTCGTGGTACCTCTGCTGTAATCGACAGTTTTCCACTAAGAGAGGACGTCTTAAGCTTTTCAGCATAGGGCCTACGAAGGCCTTCAAACGATTACCATTTTCTTAGATAGAGCGTCTTAAAGTCCTTAAGGTCGACCTCTGACTTAGGCAAGATTATAACGATAAGGGCCTCCCCTTATGCCCCTTTTACGTTGACCTTAGGTCCTTAGAACAGCTCAGCGAATTTGAATTCTATGATTAACTCTAGAAGGTGCAGAGGAGAGATAAAGGATTTATTATTGAATCATAAGTAGTAACCGCCGTTTGCATGTAGGGTCGGGTTCTATTCCCCTTTCATCTTTATAATTTAAGAGATAGACTAGATTTTGAAACAAACGGTTGACATATAAGTCCTAACATTGCCTTTGCTATCTACATAGATAATGCTCCAGCGGCACCCGTCGAAGTGCGCCATGAATACGGACTTTTTAAAGATTCCTATGGGCTTCATAATGATGTCACATATACCGAAGACAGTGGGTTCCTCCATCCTTAATTTCACTATGATAGGCACTAAGATGGAGGGCCGCATCTTACTCGACTACCTCGTATATCTTAAGTCTGCCCTCCTTGTCCACGATCAGAAAAACGCCCTCCTCAAGCATGAGAGGCTCTCCTAGGCGGATTTCTCTAGCTTCCTTTCCATAAATCTCCCATAGAAGTATGAACAGCTCCCTCAGAAGGGGCTTAGGCATGCTAGCCACTTCAGAGAGTTTGGCTACAAATGAGGCCACTTTCCCCGCAGCGCCTCCAATAGCAAAGTCCCTCACCAGTTTGATGAAGTTAGTAGGGTCTATTTTAACCAAGGTAACGGTGCTCATCCACTTATCACCTTTTCAACAAACTCTACAAACCTCCTTATACTTTTAGCACATTTTATCTTTTCCTCCGCTGGTAGAGCATAGAATTCAGTAAGGCGCCCTAGGTCAAACATTATGCCCATCATTTCCAGAAACTCCTCCTTAGTTAGCCTTTCGTACAATTTCATAAGAATCTCTCCCCACTGCGCGGGCTGCGGCGCCCTTCCTGTCAAGACTTCTGAGATTTTTAACCCTTCCTTCTCAGCCCATCCGATAACCTCTGCAAAATCCGCGATTATTCTGAGAGTCCTAATAATCGATAGGGCGTATAGCGTCTTCTCCTCCTGCATGCTCTCCACGTCATATTCAGTATCAACCTTTTAAAGCTTTTTGTGTAGGCTTGCTCACGCAGGCATAAGTCCCTTGAGTTAACGCGCCTTAACTAACGCTAAGCTGACGACGCTCCCCGTAGAAATCCTCTCTTTTTAAGGTGGCGAAAAATCTGGGTCGTAGCAGGGATAGAATGCAAAAAGCAGGCTGACGAAATGGGGCTATTATGAGAAGGTTTGATTTACATGTTTTTAACAGAATCTAGGTAAAATTCCGATCCTTTACGCGATTGTAAGCACTTTTATGAGCAGGTCTAGGTATAAGGTCTACCTCGTTCGTTTCTGGGATCTTTTTAGCCTTTAGCGCCCTACAGTAAATCCCTAACGACGAGTTGAGAGCCTAGGAGAGGCGTTGAAACTCGTCGATGACTTTGGTGTCGAACTTAGGGTTCGCCGCCTAAAGAACCTAGCTCTTGAAGCATTTTGCGTGGCTTGCAGAGCTCATTGGCGGTTGGCTCTCTTCGACTGAAGGAGGGCTTAAAGCTTTTAAGAACTCCGGGGGCTAAGCTGATGGATTCGTATTGAAGCATAGGTCACTCTAACGGAAACCGAAGTACGGCAGCTATCCCTCCTAAGGAAGAGAGTTCTCCTCCGGCCTCATGTTCAGCGCATATCATCATGACCCTTCCCCCTAACTCCTCAGCGGCTCTCATTATCTCTTCTAACTCTAACCTCCTCTCATCTGAGGACTCCCTTAGGATAGCGTCCGTCATAGCGAGCAGCTCGACAGCCCCCCTCTTAACGGCCTCCTTTACGCTCTCAACTCCATAAGCAACCGGCCGACCTTTGCCGAGGCGCTCTAAAACGTCCTCAACGACCTTCGTCTCCTCTATTATTCGAAGGCGTTTCAACGATTCGCTTAATACCCCCGATCGTAAAGCCTCGTTAATTCCAGAAACGCCACTGTTATTCACACCTTTCACATCTAATAACACTTTCGCAATCTCTTGATCTTTATCCTTAACATAATTTGCAAACTCATCTTTGATATAACCAGCTCCTAGTATAACTATGCCCCCCTTAACCTCCATCCAAGCTTCCCTTAAGGCGCTTAAGACCCTCTTAAAGTACTCGCCCTTAGCCTTATGCCTCTTTTCCGCTTCAAACTTGCTTGGAAGCCTAGTCGTTCCCTCAGCCTTCACTTCTAAGCCATACTGTCGTAATATTGCAACGCAGTATTCTTCATCATCTACGCATAATGCGACGATAGGAGGACTTCTTATCTCGATAGCCCTCTCCAATCTTTCAACGTGATGTTTTAACCATTTTTCTTTCACGATCGTTAAAGGTTCATGAATCTTTGCGTTAATCGTATGATGTAAGCCAAGCCCCACGATGTCCTCGGGCGCTTGACATACGACCCCGTGAACCCTTAACCTATTGAAGGCCCTGTCCCAAGTGACGTTCTTAACTCGTACGCCGAGGAAGATGGATACTCGCTCCGGCCTTCGAGGTCTTCCGAGCTCATCCCTCGATTTAACCTGGCGGGTCGTCCTAGCGTAAACCTTGTCCTCAGCGCTTATTATGTTGTAAAGATGCCAAAGGTCGTCTGCGTCCTCGGGGACTAACTTCGCGAAGCCCTTCTTGAAGTCTGCCTCTAAAACCCTCAAAGCCCTTCTGCCTTACCTTCACACATAAGCGCTGAAAATGTTAAAGGGATATTTATCCGCTTCTCTCATGGGGTTAAGGCGTTTACATGAAAACCGAGTTTTGGCTCTTGGACGTAAGCTATCAAGTGGAAGAAGGCAAGCCCGAGGTATGGCTTTGGGGCATCGACGGAACGGGGAACGGGGTCCTTTTAATCGATCGAAACTTCCTCGCTTACTTTTATGCTGTTGTTGAAGATAAGGCGAATCCACATGATGTTATGAAGAAGATTAACGCTTGCAGGGCTGAGCTTTCGTCCATTTCTAAAGTTGAAGTCGTTAAGAAGAGGTTCTTCGGAAGGCCCGTAAACGCCATCAAGATATTTTGTCAAGATCCTGAAGTAATTCCGAAATATGCGAAGAGAATTAGTAAAGTTGGAGGTGTAAAAGAATGCCTAGAGGATGATATGAGATATTCAATGCGTTATCTCATTGATAATAATATAGTGCCATGTGGTTGGCATGAGGTTGAAGTTGAGGAGATCGTGAATGACGTAGGAGCTCGCGTTGACAAGGTTTACGTCGTGAGGTCGCCTTTGAGATATCTTTCTGAAAGGCAGGACGTACCTTCGCTAAAG
Organism: Candidatus Bathyarchaeota archaeon; assembly: GCA_009889585.1. GTDB lineage: Archaea > Thermoproteota > Bathyarchaeia > Bathyarchaeales > WUQV01 > WUQV01. The sequence continues at coordinate 21,830 of WUQV01000157.1, forward strand.
GTCCTAAGCTTCTTCATGGTATGTTACGACCCAAGGGGATCGCCAAAGCCCGATAGAAGCCCAGTAGTCGTAATCTCCATCATGACGAGCTCAGGTGAGGAGGAGCAATTCATCGCCGATGGGTTGGACGATAAGCTGGTCATCAAGGCGTTCGTCGATTACATTAGAAGGTTCGATCCAGACGTTATCGTCGGATACGGAACGAATCAAAGGGATTGGCCTTATCTAATGGCCCGTTCGAAGGCCGTCAGCGTTCCCTTATCGGTCGATAGAGCTGGCGTAGAGCCGCATACGAGCGTGTATGGACACGTTTCCATAACCGGACGGGCTAACGTCGATCTTTACGATTTCGCGGAGGATTTGACGGAGGTGAAGGTGAAGACGTTGGAAAACGTCGCCGATTACTTAGGCGTGATGAAGCTTGAGGGAAGGAAGATCATAGAGGACGTAGATTACCCTGCTTATTGGGAGTCTAGCGAGAGAAGGCCGGAGTTGTTAAACTTCTGTAGGGAAAGCGCTCGATGCGTAATGGGCATAGCTAACGCCATGTTGGACTTCGCCATACAGCTGTCCAACCTAGTTGGCTTACCTTTAGACCACGTTGGAACAGCCGCTGTTGGCTTTCGGGTTGAATGGTTCCTAATTCGAGAAGCATACAAAATTGGCGAGCTCGTTCCTAAAAGAATTGAGCGCCCCTACATTCCATATGTCGGAGCCGTAGTCCTTGAGCCGAGACCAGGAATTCACGAAAACGTCGCGATTCTTGATTTCAGGGCTTTATATCCTAGCGTAATGATTTCTCATAACGTTTCGCCCGACACATACATTTCACCGGCTGAGCCTGAGCCGCCATGCGGTGTTAACGTAGCGCCAGAAGTAGGGCATAAATTCCGAGCGGAACCACCTGGCCTCTATAAGGAAGTGCTATCTCATTTAATAGCAGTTCGAGATGAGGTTAGATCAAAGCTTAAGGAGCTTAATCCTAAAAGCGTAGAGTACCGCATTTTAGATGCGCGTCAAAGGGCATTAAAGGTCATTACAAACGCAACATATGGGTATTGTTTTGACTATGACGAACCTATACTACTGTACCATAATGGAAAGGTCGAGCTGGAAAAAATTGGAAATTTCATCGAAGATGTCCTTGAGGATAAAATAAAACTTTCCGAATATAAAGTATTTGCATTAAATCCTGAGAATCTACGATTAGAGCCATGTGACATAATTAATGTGTGGCGTCACGAGTCCGAGGAAGACTTAATTGAGGTAACGTTAGAAGATGGAACATATGTCAGAATGCATGGCGAGCACCCCTTCTGGATCTTTAATGATGGAAAACTCATCGAAAAACGGGCTAAAGATCTACATATAGGAGAGTGGATTCCAGTACCGAAGGTCATTCCAAGCCCTGAGAATCATGTAACTAGCCTAAATTTAATTGAGACGTTACGAAAACTAGACTATAAACGACAAGCCAGAATATTTGTGGAGAATATAGATGTTTCTGAATCAACGCCTTACAAGTATAGACGCTACCGAAGATTGCCCCTTGCAGCCTATAAATCAGAATCCTCATGTGATCAAACTACATTAAGACAATTTTTTGCTGAGAGAAGATTACCGTTATGCCTTCCGCTTAACGAAGAAACTATGTTTATCTTTGGCGCATATGAAGCTGAGGGATACTATAACCCGAAGGACGATATTATCCTTACATTAGGTCTACATGAAACGGCTTTCTCTCAAAAGCTAATTGACATAATAAAGCGAAGCTTCGATCCTGAACCTCATGTGATATCGACGAATAATGAGACTTATGTGCACTTTGGCGGACAAATTACATCATGGTTATTTGAGTCGCTAGGCTTTAAAAACCAAGCACACTTAAAGAATATACCAACATTCATTTTTAATACTAATAGTGAAGGAAAAATCGCATTTTTAAAAGGATACTTTGGGGATGCTCACGTTAGAAAACGGGAAATTATATACTCAACTTCAAGTCGCTCACTTGCTTTTGACTTACTCTATTTGCTGAGGCAATTAGGCATATCCGCGTCCGTTAGGTTAGCCGAAAAGCCTAAGCTCACTAAAATTCAAGGACGAAAATATACGCGGAGAGGGAAATATGATGTTAGGATAGGTCTTGCAGTAGATACGGTGAAAGCCCTTACCCTTATACCTGAGCATTTAAGCAAACAAGACCTAATAAAAGAGAGATCCCGCGGATCAGATTTTATCTGCCTTCCGCGCGGCCCTCTTCAGTTAGATAAACTCTATAAAATTTCAAAGCCTAAGTGGAATCGTCGTGTTTATGACTTTGTGAGAAGAGGTGAATTTAAGCATCCTCGCGGCATCCAAGCTCTCATAAGCTACATTTATAAAACTGGGAACTTGATTCAAGAGGTTCAAGCATTTATCATGAACATTCAAAAGATATTAAATGGAGATGTAATGTTTCGAAGGATAAAAAAGATAGCTAAAGTAAAAGCGACATCTAAATATCTTTATGACGTTAGAACGCAATACGCTAATTTTATTGGCGGGCATGGGCCAATCATTCTACATAATTGCGGCTGGATAGGCGCGCGTTGGTATATTAAACCAGTAGCTGAGGCTACTACTGCTTGGGGCCGGCACGCCATCATGAACACGATAAAGTTAGCGGAAAAAATTGGCTTAAAGGTAATATATGGCGATACTGATAGTATCTTCATAAAATATGACTTAGGGAAGGTTGAGGAAATCTCGGCAGAAATTAGTAAAGTGCTCGGGTTAGAAATCAAGCCTGATAAGGTGTATGTGCGCGTTTTATTCACAGAAGCGAAGAAAAAGTATTGCGGTCTTTTAAAGGATGGCAAGCTTGACATAGTTGGCTTGGAAGTCATACGTGGAGATTGGGCTATGGTGGCAAAGAATGCTCAAGAAAAGGTCTTAGAGATAATATTAAGGGATTTATCCCCACGTAAGGCGGTTGAATTCATTCATCAATACGTAAGGGATTTACGAGGAAGGAAGCTGCCGTATAAGGATTTCATTATTTGGAAGACGTTAACGAAGTCATTAGATGAATATGCTGTAAGAGCTCCACATGTAGAGGCTGCAAAGATGTTAAAGGAAAGGGGTTGGGAATTAGGATTAGGCGATAAAATTGGATACGTGGTAATAGCTAAGCCTGGGCGCGTGTACGAAAGGGTTAAGCCTTACGTATTCGCTTCTTATGATGAAATCGACGTTGAATACTACGTATCGAATCAAGTCGTTCCCGCCGTATCGAGGATACTTTCGATATTCGGCGTAAAGGAAGAAGATCTATTGCCTACTGCGCCTTCTCGACTCCTCCTATGATCGAAACCAGAGTTTCCAGAGGCTATTTAAAACTAGCATGTTCTGCGACGTGTGCGCTAAAGCCTTAACTCATCGGCTTCCATCGACCCTGATCTTTATTGCTTAATGGACTTTTAAAGGATGGCTAAGAAGGCGGGTAGCGCTAGACCTGCCGCGCTTTCTTCGAAGGAAGCAATCATGAAGGCCAGCCGGATACCTTAAAAATTAAGGGAAGCAAGACTTTATTACGTAAGGTTATAATAAAAACTGCCTAATTCATTTACTCATTGCCTGATCCCCTGTAATATCTCGATAAATCTCTCATCCATCTTATTAAAGAACATCCGAAAGCAACGATTTTGACACATCTCAATCTAGATAATAAAACTTATGACTTCGCTCAAGTTTAATTAGCTTAACCAATTTTAATTTCATTCAGCTTCTTAGCCGTTGCTTATGCTTCTCAAGTCGTCGTAACTGAGCCCTTGACGTCTTCAAACGTTAGGATTCGAACTCTTAAAGGCTCCTTAACGGCCTCGGACACTCGAGCGCCGATTAAGCACTTAATATCCCTTTCTAGCGAGATATCGATGAGCCGTTGGGTGATTATTCCATCGAATACTACTACGTTCACTCCATTTAGCTTTTGAAGTCTATCAGCAAGCTCGCTAACCGGTAAACGAGCGATCCTCTCCATGTTATTATCGAATAATATAGCCTCCCACGTCCCCTCTAGCTCCTTAACAGCTTCCACCACTTGCCTTAAAGCAGGCCATTCCCGTCGCTCTTGAATTTCAAACTTTAAGCCTTCGATTTTAACCCTTCTCTCAAGGGCTTCCATTACCTCCTTACATGAAAGCTCCTCCACCTCCTTGCCAAGAGGAGCGCGAGTGACGTATCTTATGTTGGCTATTTGAAGTAATTCCTTCAAGATGAAGTCGCCGCCTCTATCTCCATCTAAGAAAGCCGTCGCTTCCTTCTCCTTACATAGCTTAATTATGGTCTCAGGAATCTTCATGCCTTCTAATGCTATTACGTTATGAACACCGCATTTCAACAAGTTAATAACGTCGGCCCTTCCTTCAACTATTATAATCTCCTTAGCCTCATCAACCTTAGGGCCTGCGCTCAATTTCTCAGGCCCATATTCCTCAACTTTAGCCCACCACATGGATTCAGCTACTTCTCGATAAAGCTCCTCAAGGCTTGGCGAAGTCTCCACAGTCCATCGTTGAAGTATTTGCTTCGCCCTTTCGACTATGGCCTTCCTTTTGCTCTCTCGAACGTCCTCTATCCTCTCCAACGCGACCTTGGCTGAACATGGCCCCACTCGGTTTATGCCCTCCAAGCTGGCGGCTATGAGGGCTGTGGAAACCTTGTCTAAGTTGCTGGGGATGATGATCCTGCCGATCGTTCTATCGTGCTTAGGCTGAAGCTCTATCTCGATCCTTCCGATCCTCCCCGACCTCTGCAGCTCTTTAAAGTCTAGCTCGGGTCCGAACAGCCCCTCCGTTTGGCCGAAGATAGCTCCGATTACGTCAGATCTTTCGACGATGCCCTCCACCTCGAACTTAGCGCGTATGACGTACTTTAAGGCGGAGGATTGTGACGAGCCCATGCGTCATTCACCCTTTGCCGAGCGACTTTAACGTCAAGGCTTGGCTTCGCGCCGATGGCGTTCGAAGCGAACGTAAGCCGCTTATCGTCGGGTAGGCCGTAGCCCTTAGGCTTGCTATCGATAGTTAGTTGAGTTCAAACTTATTAAGGCTTCTCCTACACTTAAGTTGACACTCTCCACGACTAAAGCCGGGAGATTCTCGCTTCTGGTGGTCGCTCATCGCTCAGCGACTCATCGGTGTTTGCCTCGTCCTTCATCGCTTACACCTTCGAAGCGAAGGGTGTGCCACCACCCTGTTAGCACGCTCCAACCGACCGAAGGAGCGTCTATCGGCGCCCTCAAAGGGCGCGGATCTTGTCTCCGCCCTAACGGCAAGCTGCTCTTCCCTCAGGATCCGACGGACGATAGGTCGTTAGGATGGCATTTAAAGCTTTACGCTATTCATCCCCTAACTAAAATTAGGGGCTTTCTGGCTAACTTTTTGTAAAAACTTCAACGCCATCCGTCGGCCTATCATACGATGGGCACAGGGCTTTCGGGGGCATATTCCAAGCGGCCACCGAATGCCCGTCCGCCCGGAAGCCGCACTTCCCGCACTTAAGCTCATGTCCTTTCGGGTTATTAATTTCGCCACATATCGGACATGAGCGAGAGGTGTTTTTAGCTTTAACGTACTCCGTTCTGTAACCGACTCTAAAGCTTTATATTCGATGAAGGACTGAGATATCCTAAACGGCATGGAGTGCAGTCTTCTATTCACCCTCTTGCGAATGCCCTTTAACCTCTTCATTATTGGCAGAACGCCTTCTTCGTCGATTATCTTCGCTATAACTTTGCTAGCCTTATGTAGGATGGCATGCACCCTTCGCTTTTCCCTTCCAGAGTACTTCTTCAAAAGACTAGACCTCGCTTCGCCGTTAACCCTCCCTTGGATGCTCCTTCGCTTTTTAAAATATCTATCCCTAATGAACTTGGCTTCACTAACGTCTATTTTGACGAATTTAACCTTATCTCGCTTAACTATGGCTAAGTCAATGCTCTTCTCATTAACGTCTACCCTGAGAACCCCCTGCGGCTCTTTCCTTTCAACGTCCCTTCTAAAGGTGACATGAAGCCAATAATCGCCGTTTCTTCTGACAAGTCTAGACCACTTAACATTCCATCCCTTAAACTTCTCAGAGTATTCGTAAACTTCGAGTGGGATCGTCAAATGGCCTTTATGGGTCGCTATTTTCAGGCTTCCCCAATCGAACCAAAACAAATGGGTATCGTTTAATAAAACGACGTTCGAAGATTTAACGTCAGGTCGCTTAATGTTGCCCTTCTTCCTTGATGGCCTTCTGTAGGACTTGAAGATGGCTAAAGCCTGAGTTATCGCCGTATTAGTCAAAGCTGTGAGGCGAGGGGATAGGCTTGCTGTCGAAGTGTTAACGAGCGGGGTAACGATAATGGGAGAGCGGCTGGTGGAGGAACTCAGGCGAATCGCTTTTGGCGCGCATAAAGGTGGAGGAGCTAGATGCTCGGCTTTTCCAGCATCTTATGGCTTCTTGCTAAGGCATTAGCTTGCATAAACGTCCCCGTAACTCATCAAGGGAATCTTGAGCGAGATCAAGGCATCGCTCTGCCTCTTCCGATTTAAATAAGACGATCAGTTGAACTATTTTAAACCCTCTAACTTTTGCAGGGCTTGCCATAAAATAATCAGCAGCTCTCCTAAAAGCCCACAAAAAGTCGAGTTTCTTAGCTAATCTTACATCTAACTTTTTAACTCTACAATATAAATCCCTATGCGTGGTGTTAATTGGAAGATGAAGTTTTTCTCTAAGCGCTAAATAAACAGCATAATAACATCTGTTCATTATAGTTCTAATAGTTGCTTCATCAACCA
>WUQV01000158.1 GCA_009889585.1 Candidatus Bathyarchaeota archaeon
CGTCTTAAAAGGCGAATTAACGGCCTTAATCGAGACGGGCCCTGCGTCCGCTGTCGATAAGCTCCTTAAGGGCTTAGAGGAGCTCGGCGTTAATGAGGAAGAAATATCCTTCGTCATGGTCTCGCACGTTCACATCGATCATGCCGGAGGCGCAGGAGCCCTCTTACGACGCTTATCGAACGCTAAGCTCTTCGTTCACCAGAGGGGAGCCCCTCACTTAGAGGATCCAAGGAAGCTTTGGACGTTAGCGAAACAAGCGTTAGGCGATGTCGCCGACTTATACGGTGAGCCTGAGCCTGTCCCTAAAGGTCGAATTACTCATGCCACCGATGGATTACGAATAGACTTAGGCCGAGGCTTAACGATAAAGGTCGTCGAAACGTTAGGCCATGCTTCCCATCACATGAGCTACTACGAGGGGGGAAGCCGTACGATCTTCCCAGGGGATGCCGCTGGCGTTTACTTAAGCGTCCCTAACGCCACGATTCCAACGACCCCTCCGATATTCTTCATTGACGAGGCTCTTTCATCCCTTGATAAGCTCATAGCCCTTGAACCCGTACGGCTTTGTTATACTCACTTCGGACAAGCCGACGGCGCCGTCGAGAGATTAAAGGCGTATAAGGATCAAATCCGACTGTGGGCATCGATCGTAAGAGAGAGTATGGAAAGAGGGCAATCCGTGGAGGAGATCGCTGAGAAGATCGTAGAAAGGGATCCGCTCGTAAGGAAGGCAATGGATTACCTCGGCGTACATCCTATCCTTAACAGGAGACGGCTTCCACTGGAAGTCTTAGGCTTCGTTGAGTACTTAAAGAGGCGCTCGCCTTAAGCCGTAGCTATCACGATTATCTAAGGTCGTCATTTGCTCAATGATTGTTTGAAAGCAAGTTATGTTAACCATGCACATCTAACTTAAATTATCTCAAACTCTATCGGGACCTTCTTAGGCTTAGGACCTTCAGGCGTGAATATTATGTCCCATGCGTCTATTTCAGACCTGCCTATTATTAAGTCTACGTCCTCCCTCATGTTTTCTGCTACC
>WUQV01000159.1 GCA_009889585.1 Candidatus Bathyarchaeota archaeon
AGATGTAGTGGGACGGCAAATCGGGGTATCGAGCCCTCAGCTCATGGTATTTCTCCGATTTTAGGCGTTTAAAGCTCGTTATAGCCTTGCTATGGGCGTATTCCAAAAGGATGCATAGAACTTCCCAATAGGTTGAGAATAAAGGCTTCAAGCTTAAGGACTCGTTGACCTTGAGGCTCGCTGTAAGCTTAACCGTTTCTAATCGCACGTTCAACCGCCTTTTATTTTTATATTGGTTAATAAACTTAACGCTAGTTAGAAGCAGTTTCTCAGCCCCTTGGAAGCCGATAGTGGCGAGTTTAGCTATTATAACCTTTGCTGGAATCTTAGCCTATGCCTTAGATAGGCTGAAGAAGGGTGAAAAAGATTCCTGACGTAGAGGCTCTGGCAAGGCTTTTCAAGGAAGCCGTGAGCTACCTCGAAAAGGGCGACTCCGTGCAAGCCTCCGAAAAGCTCTATAAAGTGGCTGAGGATTGCGTAAAAGCCCTCGCCGAAGTCGAGGGGATAAGGGAGTATACCGAGGCCGTGAGGAGCGGTGGTTGGTGGACAAAGCTTCTACAAAGGGCTGCCGCTAGGCTTTCCGAGCTCTACGGTGAGGAGCTGCGGCTAGCCTGGGACGCTGCCTACAAGCTTCACATAGAGGGCTTTCACGAAGGGAGGCTTACGATAAACGACGTAAAGGAAGAAGCCCCTAAAATCGAAGAGCTACTTAGGATCGTAAAAGGCGAACTTATAGCCAGAGCGTCTGGCGGCGAGCCGAAGCCTGCGAACACTTAAACGCTTTAATTAAGCTTCTAGTCATATTATCTAATGTTCGTTGGAATCATAATCCTAGCTATTTACGAGTCAAACTATTGCATCCTTCGTTAAAATTAGCTATTATCGCTTCAGATCCAATAGTGAAATGAGGAGACTTGAGGGATCCCTCTTAATAAGTCATCTAAGGTCAACAAGAGCGTGAAGGAGAAGAAATACGATAAAGCGCCTAGGAGTAAAAAGCAAAACCTTTAGCGTTTAAGTCAGTTCTATTTCTTAAATTCGCGATTATATTTTCGCCCTTGCTACAGCTGGATTCTCTAGACGACCTCTGAGACGACATTGAAAGCCTTTGAGCATAAGCAGGTATGCGAAGGCTAATAGCATTCTAAAGATCCCTACGGCCGAGTCCTGCTGCAACCACAGGCGTGCCTAAGGGGGAAGTCAACCCTCATGAGAAGAGCATTCACGGAAACCGCTCCTCCTCTTTACGCTAGCCTTTCGAAGGCCGATTTCCAATCAACCTTCATTAGTATTACGATGATAACCATTAGGAGCGCTGCCGAGGCCGATGCGACGAGGAGCGTCGTTAAGCCCGTGGTCTCCTTGCCGAAGAGCGAGATCAAAAGCTGGTTGTAGAAGCGGCCCGCGTAACACAAGGCGTAAGCCATAAGGGCCTTCCCTAGGAAGCAAGGCGCTAAAGCGGCGAGGAGAGAGTAGCCCACGAGCCCTAGGGGGATGAAGAGCAAGTCGTCGGGTAAAGGCGTTAACGCGAAGAGGAATATCAACAGCGGAGCTAAATACCTACGGGCTTCGAGGAGCTTTAGGAGCGACGTCAAATTCTCCCTTCTCTCCTCGTTCACCATGAGGCGGCCCGCTTTTCCTAAGGCGTATCCTACGATTTCCCCTAAGGCTGAGCCGAGGCCGCTGAAGAGCGCCAATAAGCCTAGGTCGAGATGCGTGTAAGCTCCTAAAAATGGAAGCATGATAGTGTACGGTATGGGAAAAGCTACGGAGGACGCGCCGAGGAAGCTCGCTAGAAACACGCCTACGTATCCGTATTGTAACGCTAGCTCTTGAAGCAGCTCATCGAGGCTCAATATTCTACAATTATAGAATACTACGCCTTTAAAATACTTTTCCTATAGCTTTAACGATGGCATACGAACGCCTCGTTCGGAAGCTGACGGTTGAGAACCTTTGGCTTTACGTGCTTATCCTCTTGAGGGAAGAGCCTCGCTACGGATACGAAATTCGTAAGGCGATACTGGAGCGATTCGGCTTCGAACCCGACATTGTCACGGCTTACGCCGTGTTGCTGTCGTTACGAAGGGCTGGTTATATTTCAGTGAAAGAGTTGCGGCGAAGCCCGGAGGGGCCTAAGCGCAAGTACTACACCATAACCCCGAAGGGAGAGCAAGCCCTCGCTCAAGCGAAGCAATTCATAAATGGCTTGCGCATTAAGCTGTTCGGTTCATAGAGTGGCAGTAGCCCCCTCCGTTAACATCAGTTAAAGTGATCGCGTTAGCGCCACGCCTCGTTTTAGAGCCCCGGGCGGGGATCGAACCCGCGACCTACTGCTGCCTCGGCTAATGCGTACGAGGCAGTCGCTGATGGCCCTGAGGCTCATCAGGGTCTGCCAGCTAAGCTACCGGGGCTTTACTATAAGACGTAAAACTCAGATTTAGGTTTATCGCAAGGATTAACGAAATAACGGGCCTCGTTAAATTACCCGTTGATGCCATTAAGCATATTATACCTCTAGTAAAGCTTGCTTATGAAGGTAAAACTTAGGCGCTCTTATGGCCCTCATTCCATACATGATTGGACTGTATTAATGCTTATAGCCGTTATGAAAACCTTGACATCATTACATACTTCCTCAATATTTAAAAATATGCTTTACTACTTCATAGCAGCTATCGAGAGCATGGTAGCGATTATAGCTCTCCTCGTAGAAATCCCTCCTCAACTTTGAGCCGTTCATAACGTTAGTAACATTCTTAAGAAGGCTTTACATAAAAGAAATGAGGTCGGAGGATTGCGCAGAGCTATTCAAACAAGGGGGGCGGCGATCGCCCTTCGTACTTTGAGCGACATCCTCCCATCATGATAGGAGGTGAGCGATAATATTTGATCCATATGAGGTAAGAAAAGATTTCCCAATACTAAATAGAGTGATAAATGGGCATAGGTTGATTTACTTCGATAATGCTGCAACGTCTCAAAAGCCTATCCAAGTCATCGAGGCGATGAAGAACTTTTACGAAAGGCATAACGCTAACGTACATCGAGCCATTCATACCATCGCTCAAGAAGCAACTGAACTTTATGAGGAAGCGCATAAGGAGGTTGCAACGTTCATAGGTGCAAAGGGAATGGAGGAGGTGATCTTCGTTAGGAATACTACAGAGGCCATAAACTTAGTGGCGTATTCACTAGGCCTTAATGATTTTAATAAGGAAGATGAAGTCGTCATAACCTTAATGGAGCATCATAGCGATATCGTCCCATGGGAGATGCTCTCTAAGGTGAAGGGCTTTCATGTGAAATATGTTGGGGTGAATGAAGATGGAACGTTAGATTATGAAGCCTTAAGGAATTCGATTACGAAGAGGACGAAGATTGTTTGCCTAGCGCATGTTTCAAATGTTACCGGTATTATAAATGACGTTAAGGAAGTCGCAAAGATGGCTCATGAAAATGGCTCATATATTTTAATTGATGGTGCTCAATCTGTTCCCCATATGCCGATAGACGTTAAGGAATTAGATGCGGACTTCTTAGCGTTTTCTGCTCATAAAATGCTGGGGCCTACTGGGATAGGCGTCCTTTATGGCAAGAAGGAGATACTTGAGGAAATGAAGCCATTCCTTGGAGGAGGGGAGATGATAAAGGAGGTTAAGTTTGATGAGGAACGTAAACGTTGTATGATTGAATGGAACGAATTACCATGGAAGTTTGAGGCTGGAACGCCGAATATTTGTGGTAGCGTTGGCTTAATGGAGGCGATAAGGTATTTAAAGAAGCTTGGAATGGAGAACGTAGAAGCACATGAAAAGGAATTGACAATTTATACATTAGATATGTTAAACAAGTTAGAGGATCTTCAATTGATAGGAACAAAAGATCCTAAGATGAGAAGTGGGATAATCTCATTCAATATTGGCAATTTAAATGTACATGACGTTGCCCTCTTCCTTGATGGTTATGGAATAGCCGTTAGAAGCGGTTTTCATTGTGCACAGCCATTACATCAAAAATTTAAGTTAAATGGTTCGGTTCGTGTTAGTTTTTACATATATAATACTAGGGAGGAGATAGATAGGTTAGTGGTCCTTCTAAGGGAAATAGAGTGTGCTTATGGATAAAGTATGCTTCAAAGCATCACTTACGATCACCTGATGCCCAAGTTTAAAGGTCCTAAGGTCTTATTATTCGGAGGCCAGCACGTAAGATGGTTGATGGCCCGGCACCACTGCGGCTTCGAGGATGGCGATGTCTATTAACTCTACTTCCACCTCCACGAGGAGACCCGAGCTTCGCCAGACCTTATTACATCACGTCGTCAGACTTGCCATAATGCCAATGGTAACCCTATTCAACATCAAAGCGAGGCTCTGGATGGAGGAGTAAGTGAATGATAGTTGAGGTGGACTATAACGAATGTAAGATGCGTAGGGCTTACGAAAGCCCATTTACGTGGACATTTGTTTAACATGCCATCAGCGGAGGGACGAGAAGATGACGATCACGACATCTTATGGAGGACTCGATGAGCGCTACTTCGTCGTCCCGACAAAGCGAGAAAGATAAAGGAGCCGCCTTTTAACATCGATTTTTTGCTCTCTGGCGCGTGGCAAGCGAAGGCTGCCTTGTCGACATTGACCTTCTTTTTTAGCCGAGGGAAGAGCTTGAGCCCCTTAAAAGAGCTCCAAACCGTCCAGCTAATCAAGTCGTAAAGGTTGCCTTGAAGCCGATGAGTTATTAGGGCTGGAGCGGGCGTTGAGTAAGCTTTTAAGGCTTGGCTCGCACTAGTTCCCCAAGTGGCTCTTGAATGCGTGAGTTGAGCAAGCGCACGAGAATAGGGAAGATGAGGATAATCAGAGTGATCAAGCTTGGCGGTAAGGGTGAGGCTGAGGTTAAAAGGGAGAAGAGCTAGCGTAGTGACGAGCGCCCTCGTTAACACGGGGTTTGAGAGCGAGGAGCCGGAGCTAGTCATCCCCGAGAAGCTCTCCGAGGTCCTGGAGCTGATGGGGTCGGCGATAGCGAGGTTTAGGGCTGTAGCTCGCTTAGAGGCCTCAGGCATGAGGGTCGACGAGCGGATCACGGTCGAGCTCATGGTTGAGGATAGGGATCCCGTCGTAGCTCAAGCTAACGTGACGATACTACCTGGGGAAGATGAAGTCATAATTAGCGATAGGCTCGCGAGCGAGCTCAGAATAGTGATATTAGACCCTTATGGAGGCTCTTGGTGTCTGTCGGATGAGATGGGGAAGGTGAGCAGGAAAAGCGTGACACCTGAGTTTTGGTAGCGGCTAACATAACCTTCGAACCGTGGTTGGGAGAATTCTCATGACGACCGCGAGTCTATGAGGCATGCGATAGTTGCTTCTGAACTATATGAATTATAAGTCAAGTAATGCTAGCTATGAAATACTTCCTTAACTTACGTGCGTTCATCCATTTGCACGCATTTTGACATGGCAACGGTTAAATGCTTAAACTTCCTCCTCCAAAAGGGTATGGACGCGCCTACGATCGGCCTCGTCGGCTTGCTATTAATCTTCGTTGGGTTCGCCATAATCTTCTTAACGATGATATCGCTCGTTCTTAAGACGATGAAAGGGCCGGCGAAGGTCAAGGGAGGAGGTTTCATCCTTCTAGGGCCGTTTCCGATAGCGTTCGGGACGGATAAGGAATTGTTAAAGCCCATGGCGATTCTCTTGATCGTATCGATTATAACGATTGTGATAATTACCGCTTTGCTTCGCTCTTTACTCTGAAGAAAGCCGCTGAAGGCGGTTCCACGAGGATTTGCTGAGGGCGGGATTTCTTGCGTATAGCCTACGTTCACGATCAAGGTCGTGAGGGGCGCCTTAAGGTAAAGTGAGCACCTCCACCTTAACCTTGTTTCCATCCTTTAAGCGAAGCCGACTTCGTAAGTACACTGGCGCTATTAACTCTAAGACTGAAGCATCGTAATGGCTCCTCATGGCGAGGATTGCCGCGCCCTTGACCTCATTTTGTATGATCACTGGGTAGCATTTCGCCGAACCGAAGGTCCTGTTTTCATCCTTAAAGCCTTCTATCTCGATAGCCGGATGAGTCTCAAGCTCCGAACGAGCTATGATATCGTAATCGCTTAATAGCTTAAGGTTCAACGTCCCAGGGTAAGGATCGAATCCTAACTTCTCGATGAATTGCCTTCTGTAGCCATCTTGGCTTACGTAATAAGCTCCTTCGCCTAGGCCGGTGAAGACAACGCCTTCCATCATGATCGACAACGGACGGCTGGCTTCCATCAACGCCTTTAAGCCTAAGTAAAGGCCTTGGAGTTGGGCTAAGCCCTCGTCCGTTACCTTAATGAGGCATCCGTCAGGCGTCACGGCCTTCCTTATCCATCCCATTCGTTCCAATTCGATCAACCGCCTGGAGGCCGTCTGTTGAGAGGAGCCGATCCTCTTGGCTAAGGACTCCGTGGAGATTTTAACCGTCCGACGGTGGGCGCCTAAGTCCGCTAGCTTGTATAAGACGAAGACGTTCCTCCAGGAGCGCGAGCTTATCCGGCTTTCGCGCAAGGGCTTCAACCGTTCTTAAGATGATCTCTCATTATCATAAACTTTTAAGCTATTTCCTAGCTTTAACATTCGTCCTTGGGATATTTAAGGTCTACCTAACGTATTAATGACGTCTTAGCTTTAAATCGATTTCACCGCCTTAGCAACTCTACACAAACACTCTAATGCAGAATCATAACTAGGGAACCCACGTAAGCCGCACTCAGGGCCTGCGTACGGCACTCGTTCGATGCCGAAGTGCCTGACGACTTTAGTCAACCTTTCCTTCATTAACTTCACTTCTTCTATAAGAAGGGCTGGGTTAAGCTCCTTCGTACGTATCCTCCTCCATACTTCAGCTAAGCGCTCGCTTAAGGTTGTGCGATCTAGCTCAGCCCTTAAATTAGCTCTTACATAATTATTAACTAACCCATCGAAATCAGTCGTACAAATGCTCGCCTTTAGAAACTTATCCCTTTCTTCTAAGAGCTTCTTAGTCATCTTAGATTCATACATCGGATCGTCTACGTGCGACTCTAAAACCTGAAGGGATTCGACCTCCCAGAAGAGCGTATTAGACGTATTGTGAAGATGTAAGCACGTTCCAATGCCGTTCGACTTAGCCGCTCGGAAGACCTCCTCCCAGGCGGTTAACAACGACTCCCTTCCTAACGAGCCGAAGTCGATAAGTGGATCATCCATTGAACTAAAGGCTGGCTCATCTAAGCTGATCAAGGAGACTTCTACGCGCTTACCTTTGAAGGCGTTCTTCCTCACTACCTCGGTTAATACATCGGCTAATCTAAGGAACGTTCCATCGTCCCTACTTAAGAAGGACGTCGATAGGGTGTATGGGCCCGTTATGCACACCTTCAGCTTAAGGGAGGCCCCGAGCTCCTCGTAAATCAACCCCTCATTTCTTACGATGGCTAGGACCTCTGGTATAACGTCGGCTCCTGCCTTCAAGGAGAGCGGCTCGACCTCGACGTAACCTCCCCTCATCCACCTGAGGCCTTCCATCATGGATAAGTACATCTCATTCATATCACGAAACTGTGGGAAGTTCGGGACGTCGATTCCGGCCCTCGCTTTGTCTAAAAGCGCTCGAACGACCGATGCCTCGAAGAGCTTGGACGACTTATCGTCAGGTTTCGCCTTAAGGAGGTCTGCCCCTTTAAGGAGCTCCCTTAAGTCCCCTTCGAACGGAAGGCTCCCGACGTCGTAGGACTCGATCATATAAGCCCCTTTAAATAGGGGGTAGTTCACCGTTTGAAGTGCTCCCAACCTCGAGGCTCTATGGGCATCAGCTCCTCGTTCAACCTTAGGTAAACGCCTTCTCCTTTAGCAGCCTTCCCTATCTTAATGAGCGATCCTCCGACGGCTTCAACGGCTCCTTTGGCTTCATTCCATCGCTCCGGCTTCACCGTGACGACGAGCTCGTACTCCTCGCCTCCGTACAAACAAAGCTCGATCGGGTCCAAGCCGTTGATCTCCGCGAACGCCTTGGACTCCGAAGAGATGGGCAATCGATCGACGACGAATCCGACGTTGCTAGCTTTACTTAGCTCATGAAGGCTCCAGGCTAAGCCATCGCTTGAATCGATGGAGGACGTAAGCGCGCCCGTCCTCGCCAAAGCCAAGCCCTCGCGCAATCTAGCCTTAGGCATTAACACTGACTCTAAGAGCACGTTGCGTATGCCCTCAGGGGCTTGGAGCCCCTCCAACAATGCCTTAAGCCCAGCTGGCGGGTTTCCAAAGGGCCCCGTGATTGCGATGAAATCCCCTGGCCTAGCGCCACTACGGCTCACGAAGAACCGCTTATCCACAAGGCCGAATAGCATGCAAGCTATCACTAAATCGCAAGCTTCGTTCGTATCGCCGCCAAGGACGTAAGCGCCGTACTCGCGGGCTCCGGCGTTTAAGCCGTCGCCGATTCTTTCGATATCCTCGATCGTGAAATCCCTCGGCACGCCGAGCGAGACGAGGGCGGCTATGGGCTTCGCCCCTTTAGAGGCTAAGTCGCTAACGGCCATGACGATGGCTTTGCGAGCAGCTTGTTGAAGGCTCATGCCAGGTGGAACATCGGTCCTTCCGACGAGCATATCCGTCTTCAGGACGGCTAAAA
>WUQV01000160.1 GCA_009889585.1 Candidatus Bathyarchaeota archaeon
AGCTCTCGCACTTCCGACGGTTGGCCTTGGATGAAGTGAACACCTAGCTCCCTAACCTTTCTATAAAAGGCCTCTGCCCTCCTTCCGATAGCCCTTAAATCAGTATAACAAACGTAAGCTTCTACTTCATCTCCATACTGACCTTTCAAGAGGTAAGAGTGCTTTAACGCGCTCGTACAACCGATCTTACAGCAATAAGGGCAAGCCCTTTCATCCCTAGAGCCGACGCAAAGGACGTAAGCGACGCCCTTCGGCCTTCCTCCGTTATCAACTCTTACGATCTTTCCGTCCGTCGGCCCGTTCGGATCGCACATACGTTCGTATTCCATCCCTGTGATGACGTTTTTGTAAACCCCATATTTGTACTGACCTTTCCTCTTAACGTCATAAGGCTTAAAGCCAGTCGCAACGATGATGACGTTCGCTTCGTACGCTTCCTCTTCATCCGTTTGGTCGAAGGATATCGCCTTCTCTGGACAGGCCCTTTCGCAAGCACGACATGAGCCGTCCTTGAAGTATAAACAAGCCCTTCTATCTATCAAGGGCTTAGGCGGGAAGGGATGCGGGGACGGCAAGCATATTGCCTTTCGAAACGCTAAGCCCATCTCATAATCTCTAGGGACCTTAACTGGGCAAACTTCTTCGCATTTGCCGCACGCCGTACACATCCTTTCGTTAACGTACCTAGCCTTTTTCAACACGTGGACTTCGAAACGTTCGGAACGACGATCGACGCTTAAGACCTCTGAATGCGTGAAAACCTTAACCCTCGGGGAGTTAACGACTTCGTCTATCAACCGCTTTACGAGCTCGCTCCCCCCTTCTAACGTCGGAAATACCTTGGACAATAAAGCGGCGTGGCCCCCTAATCGAGGGTCAGCTTCGACCAGTCGGACGAGGAGCCCTGCCCTCGCTAAGTCCGAAGCCGCTCGAAGCCCAGCGACCCCACCGCCTATAACCAACGCCGCTCGCTCGACCATGTCGTTCGAGGCTCAGCGTGATAAGTTAAGAGACGGCTTTTGAATATTGCGATAGGTTTTTAAGATTCAACGAACTAATTCAACAGGGGCATAAATGAACTTCGACTTGACGGAGGAACAACTTGAGATAAAACGAGCCGTTAAGGAGTTCTGCGATAAAGAGTTCGATCCTGAGCTCGCGTTAGAGCTGGATAGGAAGGAGGAATTCCCGATGGAGCTTTACAAGAGGGCGGCTAAGCTCGGGTTCACGAGCATGGTGTTTCCAGAGGAGTACGAAGGCCAAGGGTATGGGATCCTTGAGACGTGCTTAGTTGTAGAGGAAATGTGTAGGGCTGATTCATCTTTAGGAGTTGCTATAACGTCTGGAACTTTTGGAAGCGAGTTAATATTAAAACATGGTACTGAAGGGCAAAAGGAGAAATACCTTCCGCCGATATGTCGTGGAGACTTTATATCGTCTTTTGCAGTAACGGAGCCAGGTCGTGGAAGCGATATAACTCGTATGGACACCGTAGCGATTAAGTATGGGGAGGATTGGTGGATAAATGGAACTAAGACGTTTATAACAAATGCACCTATTGCAGATTTTATAATAGTCTTATGTCAAACTGATACGAAAGTCAGGCCTACATATAGAGGGGAAACATTATTCGTAATAGATAAGGGAACTTACGGATTGCAAGTTAGTAAGCTAGTTAATAAAATGGGGATTAGATGTTCAGTAACTGGAGAGGTTTCACTTAGTGATGTTAAAGTTACTGATTGGAATATAGTTGGTGAATTGAATAGAGGATTTTATCATTCAATGGAATTCTTCGATATGACTAGAGTTGGAGTTGCAGCTCAAGCTGTAGGAATAGCTCAAGGATCTTTTGAAATTGCATTTAAATATGCAAAGAAGAGGGAGGCATTTGGACAGCCGATAATACAATTTCAATTAATAGGATGTGGGTTATCTGAGATTGCTACTAAAATAGAGGCAGCTAGACTATTAACGTATAAAGCAGCATGGTTAATTGATCAAGGTAAGATGGACCCAATGGTTACTTCTATGGCGAAGCTATATGCTAGCAAGGCGGCTATGGAAGCCACCGACTTAGCTATTCAAACATTAGGTGGGTATGGATATATTGGTGAGTATAAAGTTGAGAAGTATCATAGAGATGCAAAAATTACGGAGATATATGAGGGGACATCAGAAATTCAAAAATTAACGATCCTTAGATATTTATTGCAAAGGTATTAATAAGGGGATGTGAAATGGCAAAAGCATATGATACTATTAAAGTTGAAAGAGAACAAGGCATAGTATGGATAATCTTAAATAGGCCTCATAGATTAAATGCATTTAATGATTTGATGCTAGAAGAAGTATTGGATGTTTTAGATATTGTTGAAAAGGATCAAAGTGTTAGGTGTGTAATAATAATTGGCGAAGGGGATAGGGCATTTAGTGCTGGGGCCGATATAACAATGTTCCCAAAGATTACGCCGGTTGCAGCAGCTGAGCTCTCTAGAGCTGGGCAAAGAGTGTTCTCTAAGATAGAGGAATTATCTAAGCCTGTTATAGCTGCAATAAACGGATATGCATTAGGTGGAGGATTAGAGCTAGCTTTAGCATGTGACTTTAGAATTGCAGCAGAACATGCTGAATTAGGAAATCCGGAAATAGCCTTGGGAATAATGCCTGGATGGGGTGCTACACAAAGGTTAGTTAGGTTTGTTGGACTGGCTAAGGCTAAGGAGATTGTAA
>WUQV01000161.1 GCA_009889585.1 Candidatus Bathyarchaeota archaeon
AAAGTCCTTGCTTACGTAAATTCGCTCTTCGAGAATATGTTCTCCAATCTCGATCTCGCCGTCAACGTAATGGCTTACTACGAGGCGCGTTCCGTTCAACACGTAGACGTCCCTTGGGCGCCTTAAGGCCTTCATAGCCTCTGTCCCAAATCTTTCCTCTAACGTTAATAAGCCCATTAGCGTGACGCTAGATCCGGTGTCAAACAGCGTATCCAATCGGGATTGCTTACCCCCTATGATGACGTTAAGGGCCTTCCTTACGAACACAAGAGGAAGAAAACGCTAACTCGCTTAAAAGGTTTTACGTTGCTTTCAACGAAGTTATGAGTTACTCTCCTAAAGCTCCTACGGTGCGTATGACATCAAGCGTTAATTCATCCCTTAACTAAGGCTGAAGGTTCTTAAGCCTCTTTATAAGGGCCTAGTGCACATCATCTTTCATAGGCTTAAGATCGTTAAAAGAAGATGTTATTAAAACTTGAGGGCACTCGGGCCCAATCGCATCCTAACGGCGTTCGAAGAGCGCTATTGCTACTCTCTGATGCCTCTTGGTATTACGCTATGCCAGACGTAGTCGTCAGGCCTCGTACGACTGAGGAAGTGGCTTAGGCCGTCGAGATAGCGAACGAGGAGAAAATCCCCACCTAGAGGCGCTGGCACGAACCTCACGGAAGGAGCCATCCTATGACCTAAAAGCATCACGGGCTTTGACTTAACCCGCCTCTTCGTGGACTCTGAAGGAACCCTTGGCGTAATCACGAAAGCCGTCCTTAAGCTAAGGCCCATCTCTGAGGCGTTGATCAGAATGTCGGCAGCGTTTCCTGACATCGAGTCGGCTGGCTTAGCGGTAGGCAAAGTCTTCGAAGCGAGGATCGTTCCTACGATCATGAAGATAATTAACATCGATTTCGTACGATCCATTGACAAATGGTTGAAGCTTGAGCTACCGGAGGTCGAAGCCCTCATGATAATCGACTTGGATGGAACGAAGGAAGAGGTGGAGAAGCTAGCTGAGAAGGTTGAGGAAGTTCTAAAGGGCGTAGGCGCTGTGGAAGTTAAGCGGGTTATTACGGCTAAGAAATGGATGAATTATACTTAGCGAGGAGGGCTGCTTATCCTTCGTTCTTTCGAACGAAACTGGGAAAACTATCATGCCTAATGATGTTTGCGTTCCCAGTAGTAAGCTTCCAGAGGCGCTAAAGTTAACTGAGGATATCTCTCGAAAATAGGGGCTTCGAATAGTTGTGTTAGCTCATGCAGGGGATGGGAATATATATTCATTTTGGCCTGTCGACCCTAAGGATTCAGAGGAGCTCCCTAGAGCGATGAAGTGTTACTTTGAGCTAGTAATGATGTTCTTAAGTTAGGCGGTAGCGTATCAGCAGAACATGGCATAAGCATCATTAAAGCTCAGCTTGTTGAAGAGGAGTGCAGTAAGAGAGCTATAGAACTTATGCGAGTGATTAAAAAAGCCTTCGATCCTAATAATATCATGAACCTAAGAAAGATGGGATTATAACGTTAGGGGCGTTACGAATATGGCGTATATTTCGTCAACCTTAAGGGAATATGAGGAGAGTACGTACCTTTGTAATAGGTGCTGTTTCTGCCATTCGGCTTGTACGATTCTACGTCAAATGAACATGGAAGAAACGTCTGGTCCAAGAGGCAAGATGCCCCTCGTTTACGGCTTGATAAGAGGCGATATTAAGCTTTCAGCTTTCATCGTCGATAAACTTTACCTTTGTACGACATGTCGTCATTGTTACGTCGAATGTCCAGCTGGATTAGAAGTAGAGAAAGTAGTGGAGGCATTCCGCCATGAGCTAATTAAGGCTGGGCTTGCTCCATTAGAAGCGCACAAGGTTATTTCATTCAATATCGATAACCATAATAACCCATTTGGGGAGTCAGTACTCGATCGCGTTAGTGGCTAGAGAGGGAGGGCGAGGTGAAGATTCCGAAGAGAGCTAAAGCGCTTTATTGGGTCGGCTGCATGGCTTCGTATAGAGTACGAAGCATAGCCATATCCACCGTGAAGATCCTTAGGCATGCGAACGTGGATTTTACCCTTCTTGGCGTTAAGGAGGGTTGTTGCGGATCGATACTGCTTCGCACTGGGCAGAGAGACCCTGTCGTGAATAAGTACGCTAAGGCGAACGTGGAGAAGATAACATCTAAGGGAGTTGAGACGCTCATCACGTCTTGCGCAGGTTGCTTTAGGACTTTCCGTAAGGATTACCCGGAGATAGTCGAAGACTTACCGTTCGAAGTGCTTCATTCATCGCAATACATCGAGAGGCTTCTGAGGGACGGACTTTTGAAGTTTGAGGGAGGGTTGACGATGAAGGTAACGTACCACGACCCTTGCCACTTAGGTAGGCACATGGGCATTTACGACGCTCCGAGGATGGTGATTAAGGCCATGTCGGGCGTAGAGCTTGTGGAGATGGCGAGCGCCCGTGAAGAATCTCGTTGTTGCGGCGCCGGTGGAGGCCTTAGGTCGGCGTTTCGAGAGCTCTCCTTAGCCATAGCGACGGATCGGCTGAAGATCGACGCTATTCCGACTAAGGCTAGAGCCTTGTTAACAACGTGTCCCTTCTGCGTGTTTAACCTTAAGGAGGCAGCGAGCGCCCACAGGTTGCCGATCGAAGTGCTCGATTTGACCGAGTTCGTTTGTAAGGCTTTAGAAGGAGGCGTTCAAATTTGAGGGATCCAGCGGAATGGTATGAGCCTTACTTAGCTAACGTGAACAAAGCCCTTCGGGATGAAAGGTTACAAGTGGCGATGGATCGCGTTACGAAGCATTTCTCAAGCGCAACGAAAGAAGCCCTTAAGAGGCTTCCGTACATCCCTTACTTGAGGAAGAGGGCTAGGGAGATAAAATCGTGGTCCATCGACAACTGGCCTCAACTCGTTAAAACGGTCAAGGAAAAATTGGAGGCCCTCGGCGGCGTCTTTTACTTCGCTAAGGAT
>WUQV01000162.1 GCA_009889585.1 Candidatus Bathyarchaeota archaeon
CGCAAGGGGACTTCCCGCCGATAAAGTTAAAAGCTTAACGCCGTTTCATCCCTTACTTAAGCAGAGAGTTTTCTGATCAACCTTTTATAAATGCCCTATTAATTGATATTGAAATGCACGCTTGTCGGTTGCTTCCGCTTACGACTAACAACGCCTTCATGAACATGGCGATAGACGAAGCCATCTTAAGGGCGAGGGCCGCTGGGTTAGCCCCGAACACCTTGAGACTATTCCGTTGGAACCCGTCGGCCGTATCCATCGGCCGCTTCCAAAGCCTTGAGGACGAAGTTAACGTCGAGGAGTGTCGGACTCACGACGTCGACATCGTCAGAAGGCCCAGCGGCGGAGGGGCAGTTTATCATGATAGAGATGGAGAAATCACGTATAGCGTCATCGCTAACAAGCGAGATCTCGGAGCCTTAGACATGACATCAGCTTACGTTAAGATATGCAGCGGGTTAATTGAAGCAATGAGGTCGTTAGGGGTGAACGCTAGTTTTAACCCTGGCGATTATAAGCAGTGTCCTAACGTTATAATAAATGGTCGAAAGATATCAGGCAGTGCTCAATATCATAAAGGAGATGTTATACTTCAACATGGAACGTTGTTAATCGACGTAGACTTAATGAAGATGTTTAAGTTCCTTCGTGTCCCTTGGGCGAGGTCCTTAACCGATGTCTTATGCGTCGCTGAGAGGAAGATAACTTCGTTAAGACATGAGTTAGGGAAAATGCTTAGCTTAAAGGAGGTCTGCGATGCCTTGATTAACGGATTCGAGAGGTCTTTAGGTGTGAAATTAGTTGAAGACGAATTAACGCCTCATGAGCTTAAGCTCTCCCGTAGGTTATACGAGGAGAAGTTCTCTAGACATGAGTGGAACTCCTTAGGAGTAAGCCCTGAGCGCGAATTTATTTAGATACTCCTTTATAACTTGTGAGGCGTATGCCTTTAAAGCAGCGCATAAAGCGAGACGTTAAGCTCTCTCAAAGCGAGCTCGAGCGTTACGATCGTCAGTTGTTAATCCGAGGCTGGGGTGAAGAAGCTCAATTGAAGTTAAAGGAGGCTAGGGTTTTAATAGCGGGGGCTGGCGGGCTCGGCTGCCCAGCCGCCTTATACTTAACGGCAGCTGGCGTAGGTTACGTAGCGATAGTCGATAAGGAGCACGTCGAATTGAGCAACCTCAATCGACAAGTATTACATTGGGCATTGGACGTAGGCGAGCTCAAAAGCGCCTCGGCAGCCCGAAAGTTACGTCAGTTGAACCCGGACGTTCAAGTCGATGTCATACTCGAGGAAATCGACGAGAGAAGCTGCCCAAGGCTCGTCAACGGCTTCGACGTCGTAGTCGACGGCATGGACAATTGGAGAGCTCGCTTCATCTTGAACGAAGAATGCGTTAAACGAGGGGTGCCGTTCGTACACGCAGGGATTAGAGCTTGGTACGGCCAGATAATGACGATAATGCCTGGCGAAGGGCCTTGCTTACGATGTTTACTTCC
>WUQV01000163.1 GCA_009889585.1 Candidatus Bathyarchaeota archaeon
ATGGAAGGCTGATTTGGAAGCAGGAGAGGTTAGGGATTAAGCCTAAAGAAGCCATCAAGGAGGTGCTAAATCGGTGAAGGAGAAAGGTCTTACACTGATAGAGTTGCTCATAGTCATCGGGATCATACTGTCACTTTCGGCTTTAATCCTCAGTGGGATTTGGTTTGCTCGGGGTGCAGCTTATAGAGCCAAATGCACCAGTAACCTGAAACAACTTTACCTTGTCCTAAAGTCATATGAAGAGGCTTTTGACGCCGCACCGACTTGGGTGGATCAACTTGTCGCATGGAACCCACAAATCCGTCCCGTCCTAATCTGCCCTGCCGATCCTACGAGAGGCATGAGCACATTAGATGGTCGTCCCCGTTATGGCTCCGTCCCTCATTCTTATGAAATCCATTACTTTGAGCCATTTATTAAACACATTTGGTTAGATCGGACACACCCAGACCATATCGTAGCTTTCTGCGTCTGGCACTATCCCCTTAAATTAGAGCCTCCCCCCGATATTTCTGACTTCTTTAAAGACCCGCTTAAATATAAAGGAAGGTGGATTGAGTTCTTCGTCCTGGCTGTTTTTAACGATGGGCGAGTCGCCCGCTGGCGAACGGGCGATTATCCCAAAGGAGCCTTTAAACCACTCCCTCTACCTAAGAGGGAGCCTTAAATCAATACCAAAGGAGGTTAGATTAATGGTTCATCGTGAGAAGAAGTTGCTTCTCATCTGGGCGTTACTGACGAGTTTAGCTATCATGACCCAAGCTGCTTCATGGCAGTTTACGTCACCCAGCGTCAAGCCTGCACAAATTATCTTAGGTGATTCCTGTCCAAATACTTGCCCACAGAATGCCGTCTGCATTGCCATATGTCACTTTGATCATCTTTGCTGTGAATGGGATTGGGGTTGTTGGTTAAACCCATGGAAGCCGGACTATCAAATCAGCTGGTGCTTTCGCATTGTTTATCTATGCTCAGTAGGCAATGTAGTGGTTGATTGCTGTAGTGAGTCCATGGATTGTGTGGAATTGAATGGGGCTCCTTGCTGCAACCCAATTGCGTTGCCTTGTCCTTAAGCAGGACTTACGCACTCGGGTTCGTAGTAAGGCGATTTATCG
>WUQV01000164.1 GCA_009889585.1 Candidatus Bathyarchaeota archaeon
CCGCATGTATCGCCTTTATCGCTTCACCGATATACTTAGCCATGATTTCGGAAACCCTTTCAGCAACTCCTTGAATGGTCTTTTTTGTAGAATACCAAGTGATCAAATAGGTTATCACGATGGTAAGCACCATTATTATCGTTGCTTCCCAAAATCCTATCATGTCGAGGCAATTTATTAAAAACCCGCTTATAAGCCTTTGGGTAACGCTTCAGACCCTCCGCGACGACCTCGCCGAATTGCTGAAGCAACGTTCTGACTCGAAGGGGATTCCGCCGAAGAGAAGGCATCGAAGTCAACTCATTATGAAGCAGTTATTAACGCAAAGAGTACGAATGGAAGCGTAAATTGCCCCTTGCCCCCCTCTAGGGTTAATTCAATGGCTCGTTAACTCTTCAATCGCCTTTTTAATCCCCATCGCTACTTCTTCAACCGTCCCATCGGCATTTACGTCGACCGCTAGGCCCCTTTCCCTATAATACTTCAGTAGGCTGCTGCTTTCCTCTTCGTAAACCTTTAACCTCATTTTAATGACCTCTGGCTTATCGTCCTCCCTTTGAATAATCGCCGTCCCACATACGTCGCAAATTTCATCAACCTTAGGAGGCATGTTAATGAGATGATAAATGGCATTACACTTCGGGCAAACCCTTCTAGCAGAAAGCCTCTTAATCATAACCTCCTCCGAAACCCTTAAGTTAACCACAGCATCTATCTTCCAACCCCTTCTTTTAATCTCTTCATCCAAAGCAATTAATTGGCCCCACGTCCTCGGATATCCATCTAACACGAAGCCCATTTTGCAATCATCAGCATCCAACCTCTCGAAGACCATGCGATTCACTATATCGTTCGGTACGTACTTACCAGCCCTTAAGTATCCCTCAACCTCCATCCCTAACTTCGTGCATTTAGCCACATGCTCCCTGAACATGTCGCCAGTGGATACATGAGGTATTCCGTACGTATTCGCTAAGATAGCCGAATGAGTCCCCTTTCCCGAGCCAGGCGGGCCGAAGACGATGATTCTCATCGCCTGACGCCTCGTTCGGCTTGATTGGCTTTAGCTCGATTAATATACTTATAATTATCAGAGTGCGTTAAAGCGACGGGCTGCGTAATCATCGTTTGACCTCCTTTTGATCGCTCTTCAACAGCTTTACGCTCGGCCTTGCGGCTTTCCATCATCAATTAGAACCTTCAAACGTTAGTAACATATTTCTTTGGCATTTGACGATTAAATTAACAGCCTTAAGAATGGCTCATCCCTTAGCTATTGCACATCAGCCATGCCGCCTCCCTTTGACATTTAATAGACTATCCTAACCCTCAAATACTTCTGTCCATTACCTTCTCCTTCTGTAGTGCTTCACGTACTCCTATTTCGTCTGCAACTTCGTACTGTAGGACGCTAGATGTAAAGCCTCATGAGCCGCTTAAGCGAGCTTCCAGCTAAAGCCTTAACCTTAATTAAGATGTAAACGTTTAAGCGCGAGGGATGGGTTGAGCGCGGTTAAGGCTAAGGTGGTCCTTAAGGGAGCTAAGGCAATTATGGGGTGCTTAGCCTTAGTAGATACTGGAGCGGCTGTAACGGTAATAGATAAGGGGTTAGCCGAGAGTATCGGCGTGGAATATACAGGTAGAAGGAGGTCTTTGTTAAGCGTTTCAGGCCATAGGGTGGAGGGGGAGATGGCAATCGTGAAGGAGATGAAGGTTGAGGATGAAGTTTTAGATTATGAGAGGGTTGTGGTTTTAGACTTGGCGAGCGAAGTGAAGAAAGCCCTTAGAAGTATGAACTTAGACGACTCCATAATCATCGGTTTAACGACGGTGGAATTCGCGGGATACGTGCCTGATACTACGGTCGGTAGGTTGAGGAAAGTTGAAACGTTTCTCTTCCATGTTGAACCGTTCTTCGCTACCGTTGAGCTTTAAAGGCATCTTAAGCCTTAAGTTAAGGCTCAAACCTCTCAAGTGGCGAGGGACGACCAAAATGAAGGTCTACTTTAAGGAGCTTAAGGTATCCACTTCCGCTCAAGCCGAACTAGTGGACATAACTAAAGCCCGTTGAAGAAGCCGTAGCCGAAAGCGGCGCTATCAACGGCCTTTGCTTAACTTATGCTCCTCACGCCACCGCCGCCATAATAGCCAACGAGCGCGAGGCTTGAAGTATGACCTCGAGATCTACCTCATTCGCTCCCTTAAGATATCCCTTATTTCGCTGAGGAGCTCCGTATTCTTGCCAAGGATCTCTGTATGCTTATCGAGTATCTCCGTATGCTTGTTTAAGATCTCCGTATGCTTATTTAATATATCCTCAACGCGAACTATCGCCTCTTTAGTTGCTCCTGTGAAAATTGTTATGAGGGAAAAGGCCGTCCCTATGATGCTTGATACGACGCCGATGATATCCATGGCTAACGCGTCAGTTATGGGGAAGAGGATGATGAGGATTATCCCTATCACTATGAGGGCTATCCCGAATATGAAGCCAGCTAGAAAGATGCCCTCAAGCCATACTCCGAACACCCTTATGCCCCTTCTCCTCTTAGGGGTACGTTTAGCCTCCATGGCTTAACTTCTTCAATCCTCCTTTTGGTATAAAACTCGATCTGAAGTATTTAAATATTGAGCGATTTCGTTAACGCTTTTTCCTGACGGCTTTTAATCGTTGTGATCAACCGCTCGTCCTCCCATAGCTTCTAACCAGCCGTTAAGAACATAACCCAAGCCGAGTCGAAGACCCCGCTGGCTAACACTTTCGATAAGAAGAGCGCGAGCGTAACCCAGAAGCCTAACGTTAATAGCTGGTAGCGGCCATTGACATCCCCTCTTGACATAGCATTCGTGCGATCTGTAGAGCTAATTAAGGAGGGATCGAGGCTGACGAGGGAGAACTTGAGCCAGCTCATCGAAGGGGAATCAAAGCTGACTAGAGAGCTTATCAAGAGGGAGTCGCAGATGACTATGGAGATTTTAGATCGCATGGACAGAAAGCTGGACGCGATATACGAGGCCCGGGCTAGGAGGTCATCTTAACGAGAAACAGTCGGTCCTTCCACAGCTTCCAACCGGCCGTTAGGAATAACACCCAAGCCGGACTTAAGACAACTCCTGCTAGCGTCACTAACAAGAAGAAGAACGTGAACGTAGATCCAAAGCCTATGAATACGGTTGCTACAGCGGCGATTAACGCCCTCCTCCTGATGTCGCCTTTATACAGCTTGTATGCAGCGTAAAGCCCGCAGAGGGCTGATGCTACATAAAGCACAGCGAATAATGAAAAATTAGCCTGCAAGATGGCGTTAACGGATGAGATCATTAAGTATGCCGACGACGCTGCTAAGAGCAACGAAAGCCCCTCCAACCTGCCCTTTACCTCCGCCGGCGTTAGCTTAGGCCATAGTTTAGCCCCACAGCTCGAACAAAACGAAGCCGTCGCTGGATTAGAATATCCGCACTTATGGCATGGGATCGATTCGGCCGTTTTAATTAACGATGGTAGCCTAGCTCCGCAGCTTGAGCAAAACGACGCCGTTGAAGGAGCTTCGAAGCCGCATCTTGGGCACTTAACCGATTCTGACATTGAAACGCCGACTACCTTGCGATTAAATGGCTTATAAGCTATGCGATTAAGGTTCAGGAATTTCAGCTCTATTAGAAGGGTCTTCGCTCATGGCCTTAGAGCTTCATAGGTTTTAAGAGCTCTTAAGCCCGTCGATTTTTAAGCCTTTGGAGGTTGAAGTTTACAAGCCCTTAAGACCTCTTCAAACGACTCTCTCGTTCCCGCTTCCTTATACGCTCTTAAGGACTTCAAGAGCTTTTCTTCATCGATTCCGCCGAGCTTTCTCCTAATGGCCTTAGCTAGCTGGCTCCCTAAGTAGAGGTATTGGCATAAGGATGTTACGTTAGAAGGCCTCCTCCTTAAGCTGGCCGACTCGAAGTCGATTATACGAGGCCTTCCGCTCCTTTCTACGATGACGTGCTTAGGGGCTCGGCTGAGCTCCCCGTGGTCTAAGCCCATTCCATCCAAACGCCAACATTGCTCCAAAGCGTCCCTTAGGACGAGCCTTAAAAGGGCCCTTTGACCTCGGCCCTTTAGCCCCTTAATCCACTCCGGGAGCAAATCGCCTTCGATGAACTCCATCAATATGAAGTCGTCCGTAAAGGCGCATAACCTCGGCCCGACGCTTACTTCGTTAGCCTTCCTCAAGGCCTCGGCTTCTCGTTGCATTCCCTCACGGCTTGCGTCGGTTCTTCTGATCTTTAGCGCGGCCCTTCCGAAGCCCGCGTGCGCTATTACGACTATGCCTACGTAGCCCTTCCCGAGGACGGGGACGTTAAAGGCGGATTTGCGG
This sequence comes from Candidatus Bathyarchaeota archaeon, assembly GCA_009889585.1. Classification (GTDB taxonomy): domain Archaea; phylum Thermoproteota; class Bathyarchaeia; order Bathyarchaeales; family WUQV01; genus WUQV01. Next base: position 4,359 of record WUQV01000164.1, read on the forward strand.
CCGACGAATTCCAAAGCCCTTACATCGAGCTCCTTTAGCTCCTTAAGCCTTCTTTCGAGCTCCTCTTGCTTCGCCTTAGGGTAGCATAATACTTTAGCGTACGGCTCTTCGACTAGCCCCTCTAACGATATCACGTTAGCGGAGGCCATGAGCCTTCGTGCATCAATTACAAAAAGCGCTTAAGAAGCGGCTTAAGTTAAGCATGACGGCTGAAGGTCGAACGAGCTGCCTTAATCCCTTCGCCTAACTTCAATCGAAAGCCGACATCATTAAGAGCGCGCTCTAATGCGTTAATAGTAATCATAACTTCCTCTTGAGATATCATACCCATGCAACCGATTCGAAACATCGATCGCTTAAGCTTGCCCATACCTCCTGCGATAACGACACCATATTTTTCATCCATCAACTTTAAAACTTCGCTAACGTTCACACCTTGAGGAGCGTTAATTGCTATAACGGTATTAGATCGAACGCTTTCAGCCTTTGGAAAAGGCTTAAGGCCTATCGCTTCGATCGCTTCATAAAAGGCCTTCGCACAAATAGCATGCCTTTCTATCCTCTTCTTAAGGCCCTCCTCTTTCACGATTTTTAACGCCTCGTTAAGCGCGTAATAAAGCGGTAACGCTGGAGTAAACGGCGTTTCCTTTTCAACTTTATGCTTCTTAGCTTCAATTAAGTCAAAGTAATAAGATCTCGCAGGCGTCTTCTCAATAACCTCCCAAGCCCTTTCGCTCACCGATATCATCGATAACCCAGGCGGACAAGCTAAGCACTTTTGGCTTCCTGTAACGCAAACATCGACGTTCCATTCATCTATTGGAAGCTTATCCCCTCCTAAGACGGAGATAGCATCTACGATAAGTAACGCTCCGCTATCCTTGGCAGCCTCGCCTATCTTCGGCAAGTCTCGAACGATGACGCCAGTTGAAGTCTCATTGTAAACGATGAGTATGGCCTTGATTTCGCGCCCCTCTAAGGCTTCGCGTATTCTCTCGACGGTCGGAGCCTCGCCCCATTCGATCGTTAGCTCTATCGGCATGCCTCCGCGCCTTAAGACTTGATCCTTCGCCCTTTCGCTGAAAACGCCGAACGTAGGGATTACGACATTATCGCCGGGGCTTACGACGTTATTAATGGCGCATTCCACCCCGCCGGTTCCAGACGCCGTTAAAACGTAAACGTCGTTCTTGGTTTGAAAGACGTAACGCAATCCTTCTTCGACTTCTTCGAACAATCGGCGGAATTCAACGCTTCTATGGCTGATGATGGGCTTCGTCATAGCCTTCATCACGCGATCTGGAACGTTCGTCGGCCCAGGGAGCATTATGAGCTTCCTTTCGCTCAAAGCAGATCTCACCTTAGGGCGAGTTCGACTACCGAGCCTACTATTTAAGCCTTAAGGATCTCTTAGCGGTTAAGTTCGTTAATTAAAGACTTAAACTCGATCCTTTTTCAACAAATCCTTTAAGCGTTGCACGCCTTCTATCTCCTTAACGCATTCCGCCACGCTATTCGGCACAAGCTCCTCCCAACGCTCGTCGTTTAACATCCGCCTTCTGATCTCCGTGGCTGAGTAAAGCTCTCGCTTGTAGAACCGTATCGGCCTTACCTCGAAGCCAGCCTCTAAGAAGAGCCTCCTCGTCAAAGGCTCGTTCGTATAAACAACGTCGAACTTAGGCGTGTAGCCAACGACCTCCGAGACCCACATCATATGAACGCCTACGTCTGGAACGGGCACGATCCAGTACTTCGATTGAGGTATGCCAGCTTCATCTAAGGCCGTTCGGATCATCGTCAATCGTTCCCCAGCCGTGAACGGGTTATCCTCGCGATGGCTGTATTGAGCGCTTCCTACGACGATCACGAGCTCATCGACTTCAGCCAAG
>WUQV01000165.1 GCA_009889585.1 Candidatus Bathyarchaeota archaeon
ATCTTCATAGTTTGTGGATCTGGAACGCTAGCTCAAGAGATGGCGGTAGCGAACTTCGTGGAGCCGGAAGATAAGGTACTCGTCATTTGTAACGGATTTTTCGCTGAACGCTTCGTAGAAATATGCAAAAGATATGGAGCAAATGTAACTCGACTTGACGTAGATTGGGGAAAGGTTATCGATCCTCAAAGGGTTAAGGAGGAGCTTGAGAAGGATCGCTATAAGGCCTTGTTCGCTGTACATGTTGAAACATCAACTGGAGCTGCGAATAGGATTAAGGAAATTGGAGACGTAGTACACGATTTTGACATAATATATGTATTGGACACCGTTTGTTCCCTTGGTGGGATGGAAGTTAGAGTTGACGATTGGCATATCGATGTTTGTTGTACGGCTTCACAAAAGGCGCTTTCGACTCCACCGGGGCTGGCGCTTTTATCGGTTAGTGAAAAAGCCTTAGAAGTGTACAAACGGAGGAAGAAGCCGCCAAGCTTTTACTATGGTGATATAGGAAATTGGATGCCCGTTATGGAGGAGCCGACGAGGTATTTCGCCACTCCTGCTGTTAACATGATCTACGCCCTTAACGAAAGCGTAAAGGCTATATTAAATGAGGGGCTTGAGGCGAGGTTTCGTCGACATAAGATAATAGCCGATGCCTTCAGGTTCGCTCTTAAGGAGCATGGCCTTAAGTTAGTCGCAGATGAGGCTTATGCTGCGGACACCGTCTCTGCTGTAACGTACCCGATAGGCTTGGACGATAAGTCGTTTAGGGGCATGCTTGCTGACGAATTTAAGGTTACGGTTGCTGGCGGCCTCGGTCCGTTAGCCGGGAAGGTATTCAGGGTCGGCCACATGGGCACGATTACCGCTAACGATATACTTGCAACGATAGGAGCGATCGAGATGGCTTTAGCGAGAATGGGCATCCCATTGGAAGTTGGTCGAGGCGTTACAGTAGCTCAAGAAGCCCTCATGACTTTGTAGTTTACTAAGGGAAAAGAAGCCTTGAGATTCGGTATCCCTAGAACCTGATAGCTTATGCGCTCCACCCTTGCCTTTTTACACTCTAGTAACCGCTAAGAATGGCCAAGGTTAATACCTAGCCCCTCTCAAAGCATGAGGGCAAGGGCAATTACGCTCCACGGGCAAGCTCCGTAATACGTTCTTCAACACCCGTTCTACGATAGGGCTCACTCGCTCCGCCACCTCCTTCACCTCGTCGACGGTCAACCTGCTTTGAAGGCCAGCTGCCATGTTCGAGACGTAACAAAGCGTTGCATAACACATCTCCAGCTCCCTAGCGAGGACGGCCTCGGGGACGCCCGTCATGCCGACGATATCCGCTCCAAGCCTACGGAAGGCCTCTATTTCAGCTGGTGTCTCGAATCGAGGGCCCTCCGTACACACTAAAACGGCCTTATCCCAAACTCGACCTCGAACCTCCTCCGCGCTTCTTATGAGGATTGAACGAACCTCCGGGCAATACGGCTGGGAAAGATCGACGTGGGTCACCAAGGCTCCTTCGTAAAAGGTTTGGTAACGCCACTTGGTGAAGTCGATGAAATCGTGTGGGATTACGAGGTCCCCTGGCTCGAAGTCCACGTTTATAGCTCCGACGGCGTTCGTAGCGATAGCCCTTTCGACCCCGAGGCTTCGTAAGGCATAGAGGTTAGCTCGATAGTTGACCTTATGCGGAGGGATCGTATGCTCAAGCCCATGCCTCGGGAGGAACGCGACAGCTCTTCCGTTTACGTCGCCGATGAGAATTGGGTTTGAAAGCCCGTAAGGTGTGCCGACTCGGGTTCGCTCGACGCCCTCTAGAAGCCTCTCTAAACCGCTTCCTCCGATTATAGCTAGCTCAACCTTCCTCAAGGCCTTCAACATTCTTTCCCCTTGAAGAAATCCACATTCGCCCTTTGAACGGCTGTTACAATTGATATCGCAACGACGATGAGCACGATCCCCGCTAAGGCGAAGAGGATGAGCTCGATCGAAATGGGCCTTAAGGGGTCCAAGAGGGTCTTGGATGCCTCCCTTAAGACCTGCGAGAGCCAGCCGATGGCTACGATCAAGATGGCAGCCCTTAGCAACCGAGGGTCACGCTCAAAATACCATCCAACAGCCCTTCCTGCGAGGATGATGCAAATGCCTATCGCCATCAGGAGAATGGAGCCCTCGATGAACCACCCTATTAACTTCGAAAGAACTTCGGGCGCTAACGCATAAGCTCCCTCCTGTAGCTGAGCTATAGCGTAACTTACGCCTTGATAGCAGCTCATGACGATCAACAAGAGCCCGATCGCCGTTCCGAAGTTGGCCACTAAAGCGGGCGGAGAAGGAGGCGAGTACTCTCGAGCCCAAACGTAAAGCCTTTGAACAACGTCGTCGATCCTAAACCCCTTAATGAAGAGGTAAGAGCCTACGACTAACGTGAGAACGATCCATCCGTATTGAAGAAGGTTGAAAGCCGTTAAAAGGGCGATCGAGATTAACAATAATCCAGGCAACCCGAGGACGATCTTAGAGTAACGAGGGTTATCGATAACGGCCTTAAGGTAACGGGTTAATACGGCCGCTGCCTCCTCTATGGATTTGCTATGCCTTACTACGACCCTTCTAATGGACGTTATTGGAGTTCGGGACTTAATGAGCGGTATGACGTCCTCGTCAGCGAATCCATCCGTTACTAAGATGACCTCATCGGCTTGAAACTCGTTCAACACTTGAGAGAGCTCCTTGACGAGCTTTCGATCAGCGCTAACTCCGCCTAGCTCGAAGCCGGATATAGTAGCTATTTGCAATCGTTCGAGGGGCTCCCCCTCCTCCTTCAATCGATCGAACGTTCGAATGGCTTCGAACATAGCGTTGGCGTCGGCTTCCTCAGGGTCCTTTAGGGCTAAGGCTATTGCGGCGTTTAAGTTGGCCTCCCTCCCGAGGATCGGCGTCCTTATCCCCGTCTTCGAGCTTAAGTCGCCGTCTCTATCGACGCAGAGGATGAGTATGCTCCCCTTCGCGTTAACCATGATGCGCCCTCATCAAGTCATGACGTTAAGCTTCCTTCTTTAACGTTCCGGTTCATAAGGCCTTTTTTAACGAGCAATTGGAACTCCTCCCACGTTAACTTCTCCTTTCGCTTTAGCTTCTCCACGGCCGCACGTTCCATAGCCTCCTTTACCTCCATTTCACGCTTTAGCATTTCACCCTTTAGCATTTGATTTAACTCCTTCACCTTATTCAAAACCTTTAAGTACTCCTCATGAATTATATGAGCTCCCTGCTTTAACTCTAGGAACTTCTTATGAGCTTCATCTGCCTCAACTTTTAAAGATTTCATTAATTCAAAGCGCTTTAACATCTCCTCGTTCAACTTCTTACTCTCCTCTATAAGCTGGGCTAATTGTTCATTATGATGCTTTATTTCAACATCAAGAGCTTTTACTTTCGTTCGCAACTCAATTAGAGTTTGCTTCGCTGAATTTATTCGCTCATAAATCTTAAGTTGAGCTTCAGCTTTTTTTAACATCCCCATAATAGGTCTTTCCTCTATAGCAGTCATCGGAGTCGTTTGAATCTTCCACTCAAGCCTTTCAATCTCATCTCGAATATATTTCTCCGACTTCTTTGGCCTTCCCTCCTCAAGAACTTTCAATTCCTCTTTCAGCTTTAAAATTCGATTTACTTCCTCTCTTCTATTCATTAAAATTTGGCTTCTTAACTCCTTTAGCCCCTTTATCTTCTCGCTCGTTTCATTTCCCTTTAACTTAAGGTTAAAGGCTTCATCCTTTAGCTCCTTAATCTTCAAGTGAAGTAAATTCCGTCTCTCAACCCATTTCCTCGCCTCATCGTTTAAAGAATCCCTCTGCCTCTTAAGCTCTTCAGCCCTCTGAAGAAGATGTTTAACCTCGCGACCGATGGCCTCTAACTTAGGTCGACCGCTAAAGGGCATCTCACGCCCTCATCCTTAGAACGAATATGGTCGGGCGGGAGGGATTCGAACCCCCGACTCTCCGGTTTCTGTGCGCTCGGTAGGCTGAATGACGCCCGCCTTCGGCGGCGTCTACAGCATCTCCGTCGACCGTTTTAACTGTCGACTCGGAAGCTCTACCAAGCTGAGCTACCGCCCGAATCCGCTTCAAACTTAAGCCTTGACCCCTTTATATTTTTACTCTCTTTTACGCAATCGCTTATTTTAAGCCACGAAATGCTTAAGAAGACTGTTTGAGAGGTGTCGACGGGCCGGTAGTTTAGCTTGGCACGAACGCCGCTCTCGCGAGGCGGAGGTCGCGGGTTCGAATCCCGCCCGGTCCA
>WUQV01000166.1 GCA_009889585.1 Candidatus Bathyarchaeota archaeon
CGAAGGGCTTCCGTCGGTATGTCCTCGCCCCATTTAACCTCAAGCCCTTCCTCATGAAGCTGTTTAATGATCTCTTCGTAAGTGAACCGCTTGAAGGGCACTTGAGGTACTTCGAGCTCGTGTTTAAGGATCTCTAACTCCTTTTGACAACGCTCCTTTACGATCGAGCATACGTGGCTCACAAGGCGCTCTAACGTTCGCATAACGTCCTCGGCTGTGGCGAAGGCCTGCTCGATATCGATGGAGACGAACTCGCTTAGATGACGACGCGTATGGGATTCTTCAGCCCTGAAGAAGGAGCCTATCTCGAAGACCTTCTCAAGGCTTAACGTTAGCTGCTCCTTGTAAAGCTGAGGGCTTTGCGCTAAGTAAGCTTGAGCTCCGAAGTAATCGACTTTGAAGAGGGCTGCCCCTCCTTCCGTCGCGGACGTTATGATCCTAGGCGTATGAACGTCGATGAAGCCCTCGTTCGATAGGAATTCCCGTATGGCGTTTAATGCGATGTGTTGAACCTTAAATACCGCGACGTTATCCTCACAGCATAAGTCGAGAGCTCTAGCGTTCAACCTCGTATCAAGCTTCGCTGGAACCTTTCCGCTTACGTCGAGGGGAAGCGAATGGCTGGCTAAGTTTAAGATCTTAATCTCATGAGGTATTATCTCCACCCCACGAGGTGTTAACTCCGTCTTTCTCACGAGGCCTCTTACGCCGACGTTATACCACGTTCGTAACGAGTTAACCTTTTTGAGAATGGATTCGCTTACCCTCTTCTTAGGGATTGTCACTTGTACCGTTCCCTCTCGATCTTGAATTATGATAAACATTATTCCACCGAGATCCCTTACCTCTTTAACCCAACCGAAGACTATGACCTCTTTTCCATCGAGCTCAGGCTTCACTTCAATACTATAATGAGTCCTACGCCACTCTCCTAAGTCATCTAATTCCATATAAACCACTTTAATCGGTAAACTCTACTCGAAGGATTAAACCTCGAATTTCCTTCGCCAATTTCTTCAACGTTTTTACATTCACTTTTAAACGGCCCTTCCTCTTCAATATAACGCGCATCTCCGTCGTTCCATCCGGAAGCCATATCGTACTTATCGTTACAATATCCAAAGGTGCAAATAAATCCTCTAAAAACTTTCGATCGCTAACGCCATGCTCTAAGATGCGAATGGACTTTCCACCCATTTTATCGCTTAAA
>WUQV01000167.1 GCA_009889585.1 Candidatus Bathyarchaeota archaeon
CATTAGATGTTTAAAGCTAATCAAAGTTGGAAGAAAGTCTGTAAGGATTTCATTAGATTTCATGGAAGGGGAGGTAACTGGTAGGGAAGAAAAAGATATTGTAAGGATCGATGAGAGATTTATTTCAAATTCTTTGAAGAGGAAGATTAAAGTTGCAGATAAAGAGCTTGAGGTAAGAGTTCCGAGTTATCTCGATTGTTTTATACTAAAAGTTGTTTCAGGTAGGGCTAGCGATGCTAAAGATATAGCAACTTTAGTATGGAAAAATGGCATACCTGAAGGATTAAGAGAAAGGGTTAGAGAAGTTATGCCTTATCCAGAAATATTTGATGAGAAGTTAACTAAGTCGATACTGCCGATAATCAAGGATGGAAGATTTCTACATTCTTGGAGGGGAACGTTCATGACCACAGATTTTAATGAAGAAGTTAAAGAGCAAGTAATACGAAAATTATCTGAACTTTAACTTTTCCCTTGCTCTAACTGTTCAATGTTCCCTGTCTTACTTGACAACCTTTCATCATTTTGAACTTTGATAAAGCGTTACTTTTAAATCTCTATTTATTTACCCAGTATGGAAAATTCCTACATTTCTATTTTCAGAAGTCTTGCTTGAGCATATAGAACCATAAACGCATAGCTTACATTCCCAATCCCACATTGGAGACCTCCATCTATCCATAAGGAGTTTAACATAACTTTCGTTAAAATCATCGTTTACCTCATAAGCTCATTTTCAAGCTCAGGATAAATTTTTCTAAGCTCAAGCTTCTTTTTACAGCTTGTAAGCTCGTGAACGAAGTAAACCTTAAGCCCTTTAACTTCAAACTCTTTACGCAATTCTTCCTTTTTCGCATTGTATCTATACTCAGCATAACAACTATGTTACCTATTACTTCGTCCATCAAGCTCACAAGATCATTAAATATAAATCTCATGAGTCCTAATGATGAATGGATTTTTAGCTATAGGAGTCTTAACAATAGCTTTTCTTCCTTCAAGATTCGTAAGAAGGTTTGAGAAATAGCTTACTTCATCTACGTGAAGAGAGCCGAGCATTCCAGTAATCACTTCTATATCTTTTGGATCTTGCAAACGAAATATGAAGATGTTTTGAGCATTTTTACGAATATCATCTTCTATGTTTGAAGGGCTTTGAGTTATTATTACTAAGCTCTCTCCTCTCTTCCTAAGCCTTGTAGCAAAATCCGTCGTAACCCAAGTATCTGTTACTACAGCCTTATGTATTATCTTTGGCACTAAGAGCTGAGCCTCATCTCAATCCTTTCCCTTTCGACTGCGGCATAAAGCAATGCCACCAACCGCTTGAGCTCCCATTCGTTTAACCTCGGTCAAAGCGTTCTCTTCGTCATTTGGCACCAAATGACGAAGGAAACTTAATTAAAAGCTTACGGTTTTTGGTACCGATTTACGTTTTACTTACAGCGGTTTTCATTTTGATTCAGACGTTGGGCAACAGCCATGATGTTAGGGAGTAGCCGCTTTTTGCCTGCCGTGTTCTAGGGCCATTGTCTTTTAAAAAATGTTTTGGACTGAAGATATCCTCCTTAAAATTTGCTTATTAAGTGGTTTAAGGCATAACTAAAGCGGCATTAAGCCCTTAAAAGGTCTTAGGATTATAGCATGAGCTCAATGACTCCATCGCACCCGCTTTCACATATCATGAGAAAGCTTAGCGCCCACTTACTGTTGATAAGGCCGATCAATTGCGCCATCGTCGGGCTCGCTGTCATCGTCGGCGCTCTTTTGTCCAAGGGATGGCAGCTCACGAGCTGGTGGCCGAACGTTTGCCTCGGGTTCTTCACTGGGTTCTGCGTAGCAGGGGCCTCCATGGCGTTAAATGATTACTTCGATCGGGAGATCGACGCCGTTAACGAGCCGCATAGGCCGATCCCGAGCGGAGCCATAAGCCCCGATGAGGCGTTAACCTCGGCCCTCGCCTTAACGGCCGCTGGCCTTTCGACGGCGGCTTTAACGAACGCGTCATGCTTGGCGTTGGCCGTGGTTGCTTGGACGTTATCCGTTATTTACGCGGCTTGGGGGAAAAGGGTTGGGCTCGTCGGAAACGCCATGGTGAGCGCTTGCGTGGCCATCCCGTTCGTCTACGGAGGCCTCGCCATAGAAGAGCTCGAGCCAGCCGTCCTTATCTTCGTAGCCATGGCCTTCCTTTCGAACGTCGGGCGGGAGGTGACGAAGGGAATAGTCGACGTGGAAGGGGACAGGCTTTGGGGCGTTAAGACGATCGCGGTGCTCTTCGGCAGGAAGACGGCCGCGAGTATCGCGTCTGCTTTCTACGTATCCGCAGTCGCCTTAAGCCCGTTTCCAATAATATGGAGCCTCGTATCGCTTTGGTACGTTCCGTTCGTCTTAGCGGCGGATATCGGCTTGATCGCTTCTTCGATAGCGCTCCTTAAGGATTGCTCCTTTA
>WUQV01000168.1 GCA_009889585.1 Candidatus Bathyarchaeota archaeon
TAGGGTCGCGAGCTTCGACTTAAAGCTCGCAGAGGCGCTTAAGGGTACGGATTTAGCGGGGCTCATTTACGTCCCCCCTTAGCGCCGCCTGACGTGCCGCAGCTGGGCTTAACATTTTAGCTTAAGCTCGCCGAGGCTCTCTTAACGCAAGAACTCCCCCTATCGCTTCTAATGAGCGTACGGTTTAATACTCTCTCAACAATTCTATGCCGACGAACCTTGCGCCGTAAGGGCATCATCATCGAACCGGCGGATTTCGTGAGGTACGTCGCAACATTTCATAACGTAGACGTAAGCGAGTTCAAGCTTCCGCAAGTAGGCGTGCTGGCTTTTAACCCCAGGATTCTTGAGTTATTGATAAGCGAGCTTAAGGCGATTCATAAGCCGTGGTTGTACAGGGCTGAGATAAAGCCCCTTTGTAACCCCTTCATCGCATCCCTCGAAGTGATGGAGGTAGTGCTCATGCTACCTGGCTGGGGCGCCCCTCGCGCGGCAAGCGTGATGGAGGAGATGATAGCGTGCGGAACGCGAGAGTTCATAGCCCTTGGTTATTGCGGCTCACTCGTCGAAGGAATTAACGTCGGCGATGTGATAATTCCGACGAGCGCCTTCGTGGACGAGGGGACGTCTAAGCATTACGTGGCGGGCGTTAGGACGTCCGCGCCCGATGAAACGATGGTTAAGTCGCTCGTAAGCGCTTGCGAGAAGCTCGGGCTTAAGTATTACATCGGCAGCATTTGGTCAACGGATGCTCCGTACATGGAGACCAAGAGGAGGGTGTTAAGATATAGGAGGCAAGGAGCTATCGCAGTCGACATGGAGACGTCAGCCATATTCACTTTGGCGACGTATCGAAAGATCAAGGCGGCGGCTCTGCACATAGTCTCAGACTCCTTGTCTAAGCTCAAATGGGAGCCCACGATGAGGTCGGCGGCGTTAAACGAAGCATTAAAAATGTTACCCGGTATCGTAAGGGAGGCGATTAAATCACTTTAAGGCTCTCGGAAACGACGGCCAAGCTGCTGAACGAAATGGCTGAGGCTAAAGAGGCAGAGGTAGAGCTCTTGAGTGCAAGCGAGTTAAGGTTGGAGCAAAAGGCTGGAAGCTACAATAGCATGTCAAAGCTGTATTTAAGAATAGGGAAGTAGGATTAGTGGAAGTCTCTAATTAGGAAATGTGATTTTTGTGTAAGCGTTTATCCTAGAAGCATTAGGTGATCTCAATAGAAATCTAGGATAAAGGTCCTATTTTTGAAGTTAACTATGAAGTCGTGAGCCTCCGTGATGCTCTTTAGCCCTATTATCAATGGAACGTCGTTCCTTTCCGCTATCGCTACCCAAGCATCGATCTCAGGGGGACTCAACCCCTTTTAAATCGATGAACTTCAAGGTCGCTCTTGTAAGCCTAGCTGGAACCTCTATTTCTGGCACGATGCCCA
>WUQV01000169.1 GCA_009889585.1 Candidatus Bathyarchaeota archaeon
AGGAGCGCGGCCGTTTAGCCGGATTTTTCGCTCTCAAGTATTCTTAATGATTGTTTTTCCACCTCTCACTTGGTTACGAAACCGCTTCTATCCAGCGTTAAGTTTATTAACCCTCTTCTCCGCTGGGAACGCGAGCCCGAAAGCCCTCCCTTATTCTCAACAACTTCGAATAAAACTCTGCCAAGTATTCCAAGCCTTGGAAAGTAACCTTGACTAAGCATTGTCTAGTAATCTTTAGCTTACCTTCTTTATATGCAGTTCTGAGTTCGTATGACCTCTTCCCCAAAGGTATATAACTTCCTACCTCTTCAAAGAGTCTTTTGGAAATAAGAATTATTCTAGCTCCTGTATCTACAAGGAACTTAAGCCTGACGGCTTTTTCTTCATATATAATTTCAACCTCGGCATTATATCAGCCTTAGTTTGGCTCTCATTTGTTCCAACCTCATGCTGATCCCGTTAAACCGACCTATCTTAAATGATTTATGAAGGGAAGAAATAATGTTGCTTGGCATGATGCTGTACAAGAGGTCTGGCCATAAGCGTTTTAGCAGTTATCGTAGCTGGAGAGACAGCAGCCATAGTTAGCTTAGCTTGAGGCGTTAGGAGAATCGAGGAACGCTTTAACGAGTTCGAGCAAAGGTTTGTTGAACGATTGAACGTCATTGAAAAGCATTTAGAGGAAATGAGAAAGTCTTAACCCATAGGTATGCCTAACGAGTTAAGCCATCATTAGCCCATTACGATGATCCTTACGCTAACGAACTCGAATACGCCTTCGCTGAAGTTGAATTTTGATACTTAGGTTTTCAGACAACCTTAAGAAAGATTAAAAAGGCTAAGGCCCCTTGGCTTAAGGACGAGAACTTTGGCCGCGGCTAAAGAATTAACGAATACCGTCCGAGCCTTAAGGGACGTTGTAGCCGAATCCAAAGGAATTAAGCTAGCCTACTTATTCGGCAGCTACGCCGAAGGCAGGGCCATGCCCATTAGCGATATAGATCTAGCCGTTTTAACGGAGGAACGCAGCGCCATCCTCGGCCTCTTATGGAGGTTGGCCGAGGCCTTTAACGTTCCCTTGGAGAAAATATCCATAACGGACTTATCTAAGGCCTCGCACGCGCTAAAGGTTAAAATCCTAAAGCATGGAATAAGGATCTTTGGGAGGGATGAAGATTTAGCGTATGTATTGGACACGATACCTTTAGACGCAATAGAGGTCTTGAGCTTAGAGAAGGAGGACTTCTATTCATGGCTGAAGGCTTCTAATTCAATAGATGAAAACGTATTAAGGTCTATAATAGCGCAAGTAGAAGAGGACGTAAGGTATCTAGAGCGAGCGTTAAAGGTTAGGAGTCCTAAGGCAATCTTAGAGGATGAGGACTTTAGGAGGGCCTTTGAAAGAGCCCTCCATACGGCAATAGAGGGCATAATAGACATTTTAAGGCATATGATCTCTAGGCTTAGCTTAGGTATAGCAGAAGTATATAGGGACTATGTAGAGATATCGAGGAGGAAAAACTTAATCTCTTTGCATAGTGCTGAAGAATTAGTAGGATTTATAGAGTTAAGGCATAGGCTCGTCCATAGGTATAGAGGCTTGGATTATTCAGAGGTATGGGAGAAGGCAAAGGCCTTAATAGATTTATGGCCGAAGATATTAAAGGACGTAAGGGCTTATCTTCAAAAACGTTTGAAGTGAGGGTTCACGGCAGACGAGTCGATGATCTCTTACGCTTAAGCTGATCATAAGCCTGCTCCGAGCGGCTTCGTGGCCGCCTTAAATCAAAGCAGGTCTTCGAAAGGCGTGAAATCGATCACTCTTCTCACGGGGTTTGTTATCGGGCTATGGATTAAGCCCCCTCTAGTCAAGTCAAGTTTGATTCCATAGGCTTCCATTTCAAATGCTCCAAAAAGTAAGCAGAGCCAAGGACCGTTAACTAAGAAAGGCTAAATATTATCCTCTTGCCTTTATAATCTCCACTTAGATTGGCAAATCCCTTACGTTAAAAGCTCTTTAGCTAACTTGCTTTCAATAGAAGTTGATATGTACTATTATTAAATAACACGTTTGACTCTCCCTTCTTCATCGCCCTTAATGAGCGAAGCTTTTTCTCATTTACCATCCTTTTCTTAAACATTTGGCTTCAACTCTTCCCCTCAAGCCTTTAGATTATTTCAAACTTATAGGAGCTCTTCTCGGCCTAGATCCTTCAGGCGTAAATATGATTTCCATTTATCTATATCTGGCCTTCCTATTATAAGCTCTAAGCCCTCCCTTAAGTTTTCAGCAACTTCAAATAAAACTCTGTCAGGTATTTCAATGCCTTAGAAAGTAACTTCAACTAAACATTGTCCAGTAACTTCCAATCTACCTTCCTCATCTACAGTTCTAACTCATAAGATCTCCTCCCCAAGGGTATATAACTACCTATCTCCTCGGAAAGCCTCTTAGAAATGAGGCTTACGCTAGCACCTGCACCTACAGGCACTTAAGCTTGACGACATTTTCTCCATACTTAATTTCAGCATCGGCAGTAGCTTGTTCTGCCCTCCTCTTTCCCACCTAACCTTTAAAATCCTATCTTCAATCAAATCTTTTCAAGTTCCGCATGGGAAATGACGAAATCGCTAACTTGCACCTCAGAGTTAATATTTCAAAGGAAGGCTTGAATTAAGCCGTTAAATTAACTCCAGCCTTATCGGATATCTCCTCGGCCTCGGCCCCTCTGGCGTGAACACGATGTCCCACTTATCCAGCTCCGGACGGCCTATTATAAGCGCCCCTTCCGGCAGGTCTAGGGATACGTCAAACGTTGTTATAGGCATCTCGTAACCAGCGACTTCCACCCTCGCGTCGACTTTAGCAGTTATATGGATCATGACGTCCTTCTTAGCCGTCCCCAAGAAGTACCTATCCTCAGGCGGTAGCTCTCGAAAGCTTGCTAGCTTACGGGCCAAGTCCTCTGATGCGACGCTGACGGATGCGCCCGTGTCGAAAAGCGCCTCGACCTCGGCTCCCTCGCCTCCATACGTCAGCTTAACCTTAGCCCTTACTTGCTCAATCCTCATCTGATCCACTAACTGGCTTTCGATCGCCTCCGCCTTTCGTGAAGGCTGCTTATAAGTCTATAGGCTAGGCACCTTAGCCGTGGGGCCTCTTAGGCTTAAACGCTACTCGATTAAGCTTATCAGAATGAGCGGCCTTAATGGCAAGGGGAACGTTAAATGGACGTTAAGCATGTAATGGCGAGGGTCAAGTTAGGATATGGAGACAGGCCCGAGGAGGTTGAGGCGATCGTCGACGCTGGGGCGTCCGTCAGCGTCGTGTCGAGGCGCTTAGCCGAGAGGTTAGGATGCTTCCGCCCGGCGATGAAGCCCTACGAGCTCAGGACAGCTGAGGAAGGCGGCTTCGTTCGCATAATAGGCTATCGCAGAGCGACGGTCGCGTTAGAGGGCTACGAGATGCCAGGTGAAACAACGTTCGAAGCGGCGGAGAATCTATCGCGCGACTTAATCATCGGCAGGCCGGAAATCGACAAGTGGGATGTGGTTTTTACGCCTGAGGGGCCGAGACCTAGGAAGTACCCGGTGGAGCTAGAGTTAATTTAACCGTATACCCGCTAAATCAACTGCCCTCTCGTTAGGGTCAAAAAGGCTCTAGACCTTCGTATATAGTTCTACTCCGTGCCTTTTACATGCCTCCTTAGCCCCTTCATCAGCGTAAGGAGTTACGAATAAGAGCCTATCTGGCTTCTTACCCACGATAATTTCGTAAAGCTCCGCCTTCCTCTTAAGGACTAAGACGTCGGAGGCTCTAACGTGAGAGGAGACCTC
>WUQV01000170.1 GCA_009889585.1 Candidatus Bathyarchaeota archaeon
CTCCTCTTTTTAAGAGGCTAGGTTTTGATATAGCTGATCTTTACATTCTCTCTGGCTTAATTGATGAGGCTAATAGAGTCATACGTGATATAAGCCCGTTATTTCAACCATATAAAGCCTTAGCAGAGGCCCTTTATCGACAAGCATTAATAAATCTTGAGAGAAATGATATTGAAATAGCAAGTCAATATCTTAAGGCAGCTATCATCATATCAAGATTTGCCCTCTTGTTAACCTTAATAACTATTGTTGCTATTGCCGCATTGATTGCTTGTTCCATTAAGAAAGCAATGTCATTTAGGTAAGTTTACGCCTAAAATGGCTTTACAATTTATCCACCTTTAAATATGTAAGCAGAATGGCATCATTTCTTTAATTAGATGAACATCAATAGTTAAAATCTGCTTATAACATATGAGGAGGATCTATGAAATTGCATAAATTTTACTTTTTTACTTCCTACTTGGACAAGTTTTAAGCTTTTGTACGAAGTTTTTACTAAACGGGGTAAGGGATGGGCGCTCGAGAGTTGTTGAAGCGAGAAGGCGTTCAACTTCCAGAGGGAAGCTTGAAGATGGTGTTCGTGAATGGCGAGGGTTTGACTATAGAAGACGTAGTCGCAGTCGCAAGGAGGCGCGCTGAGGTAGGAATACCTGACTTCATTAAGGAGAGGGCGTCGAAGTCGCATCAAGCGCTCGAGCGCTTAATCGAGAAGAGAAAAATCGTTTACGGGGTTACTACCGGCTTCGGCGCCTTAAGCAACGTCCTCATCCCTCCTGAGGAGGTCAAAGAGCTACAATACAACTTGATCCGAAGCCATGCGACTGGCGTAGGGGAGCCGTTAAGCACGGATATCGTTAGGGCTATGATGCTCCTGAGGGCGAACGCGCTCGCCAAGGGGTACTCAGGCGTTAGGTTAAAGGTGTTAGAGACGCTCGTAGAGATGTTAAACAAAGGCGTCCATCCGATCGTGCCGAAGAGGGGCTCCGTAGGAGCTAGCGGCGATTTAGCTCCACTAGCTCACGTAGCA
>WUQV01000171.1 GCA_009889585.1 Candidatus Bathyarchaeota archaeon
GGGCGATGAGGAGATAACATCATTCGTGATGCTCGTAGCGCTTCTCTCGATCGACTCTAAGCTATCCTTAATCGACTCTAAGCTATCAAATGTGAGCTCGAAGCTATCGTATTTGATGGGGGTTACAGCCGTCATCATCGGCCTCCTAATCGCGGTAGCCGTTAAGATATTCACCATTTAAGATAAACTCAGCTTCCTGCGGTTAAAAGTGAAACGTAAGCATAAAGCCGACGTTCGCCTACGTGCTTAAAGCAGCTAACTGAGGAGTGAACGCGAATTTTAATAAATAAAGGGACGAATGGAGGTATGGAAGAGCTCAGGCGGCTTTAGTATCGAATTGGGGCGCCAACTAGGTGGCTTATCAAGGCCGATGTTCCAATGGAGCTTTAAACTTCTTCGGCGGAAAGTCCCCCTGCGAAAGCTGGGGGATGAAAGCCGATACGCTTACATCCCCAATTCATACTCATCGATTCGTCTACCTGCAGGCATGAGGTCGGCATGCGTAACTCGTCCGGTAGCCCTGCATGCCGTAAAGCCGAACGGGATCGCCGGACGGACGTAGTAGGGCTGGGACGGCCCGAGTTCAAGCCTGTGGAGACGCCGCAGGTCGTCTTTGAAACAGGAAGCCCCATGCGATAGCTTGGGGTAGTTCACACTTCGAGCCTTCATCCTTGTGGGCTCTCGGGGTATTTAACATGGCTCGTAATGAGGAGATGTTGCGAGTCTCAAAGATCAAGGATGGAACCGTCATTAGTGCAATTGCTGCATACTATTCGATCACTCTAGATAATCCTTGGTTAGGTGTAGCAGCTTATTTTGCAGGTATATTTGGCGGCATCTGTCTCGTTAAATATGTAAAAATCTTCCGCTGAGAGAAGATGTGGATCTTACTCGAGCTCAACCTTTTCTACCCCCTCAGTTTTAGGAGCCCTCATCGGAAGGGCCTTAAGTAAACATGTGTTTAGATCTTCTAGACTTACAACTCTTACCTTTTCCTTACTTATGATCTTGATGTCATTTTTATCAGTCTCCATATTTGACTTTAAGTTACGTTTTCAAAACCCCGCTCTTGCAATCGTGGCCATCGTCTTTGTTGCTGGACCTTTAACTGGCTTTGCGGCTTGCTATCAATTTCCAAAAAATTGGAAGATAAGGGTTGTTATCGCTTTGGTCCTGATAGCGTTGTTATTGGATCTTTTCTCACCATTTACTAGAGAGGGTACGATCGTTAATGGGGAATTCGTTGCTTTATTCGGTGGACTCTCAGCTAGAGGCCTTGCGCTGGTCTTCGATAATGATCTTAAGAGATCTAACAGCTCGCTAAGGGCGACGGAGCTAAAGCTCAAGGGCTAAAGGCGGCTAAGGAGAAGTTGCTCTTCTCCAGGTGGATTTCCAACGTTAGGGAGTTCTCAGACGCGGCGTCGACCATACATGATCTTAAGAAACGCGGGAAGGCCGTGGCTGTTGCGACTTTAACGAGCCATGGGTACATAGGCGCTTATAAGGCTAAGTTCGAGACATTCTCTTCCTTAGATGCCATCGTCGCTCCTGAGATGGCGCTCAAAGCGGCTGAGCTGCTGGGCTTTAGACCGTGAGGCTGCATCGTAGTCGGCAATGCGAAGTACAACGCGATGATGACCAAGGGTGGCTAGCACGTTCTCAGTGCTCATCGACGGGGAGGGACTTAAAGGCCCGCTCGGCGTTGACGTCACGATAAAGAGCTTACGCAGTTATTGGACTTAGTGGGATGACGCTTGAGCTAAGTTCTGCTAATCTGCTTTCTAGAGTTAGTTCGAGTTAAGTTGAAAGCGGGCTTGAGGCGAGCCGCTGCAGGAGGCTTTAGTTAACGCTTTAGCCGAACGGGAGCTTCGACGTGCTAAGGTCTTATAACTCCCGACGAGCTGAGTTCCAGTTTATAGAGCGATGAGGAGCTGAGCAAGAGGCGTTAAGGCTATAGTTAAGGTGCTGTCAATCGTCGTATAACGTCGTTCATCATATGACGACGGTTTCCACAGATGGGCTGCCTTTTAATCTAACGTTAGACCTTTGCATACATCTCCACTCCAAGCTTTAAAGAGGCCTCTATAGCCTTATCCTCAACGTAAGGCGTAATCATAAGCAACCTACCGGCCCTTCTACCTTCGACCCTTTCATAAACTTCTGCCTTTCTCTTGAAAATTGCTACATCCGATGCCCTTATATGGGATTTGATCTCCACTAGTATAACTTCCTTATCGCTTATCACTATATCTACCTCTATCTGGCTTGGATAGCCGTAAACCTTCCCTTCATAATCATACCCAGTCCAGCGCTTCACGCTTAAGCCTATGTAACGTTCAACTAAGCCTTTAACCCCCTCTCTGAATGCTTCTTCAGTCATTAAGCCCCACCTAGCGCCTAAGGCATCGAGGCGCCTATTGACCAATTCGAAGCCTTTATTCGTATCCTTCCTTAACTCGTTCATATCCTCCCTTAGCTTATTCATATCTTCCCTTAGCTTATTCATGTCTTCCCTTAACTCATTCATATCCACCCTTAGCTTTACTAGCTCCTCCTCATGCCTATCGAGCCTCTTCAAGACTTCGTTCATATCCTCCCTTAGCTTTACGAGCTCCTCCCCATGAGCATCTAGCCTCTTCAAGATCTCAGATAAACCTAAGTAGCCCGCCACAGCGTAGCGGAACTCGACATCCTTCTCCAAGAGCTCCATGAACTCTTGCTTGAGCTTAGAGCGCATCAAAAGTACAAAGGGATCCTCAACTATAAAAGTCGTGCCCCTTATCGATACCTCGACGGCCTCCTACGTCTAAACCTCAGCTTGGCTAAGGGAGCCTCTTAGGGGCAGCTTAACGGCCGGCGTGACGAAGGCTACGGTTGGCCGATCGTCCTCGACGTAGCTGGACGGCTTGAAGGTCATCTCTAAAATAAAGCGCTTTAAGCTCGAAGGATTACATTCTGATTAACAGCTTTTCACAAGCTTCGACGTCTTCTCGGCTTTCCGTAAGCCTCCAGCACGTAATCCTTAAAGTACTAAGGCCGATCTGCCTTCATAACCGTAGCCGGCCAAGCCCCCCTTAACTTAGCAAGATCCGAGATATTCTCCGCGAGCGAGTCGACCTCTTGGTGAAACACTCTGAAAGCCTTTTTCCTCGTCAGCTGCTTGAACGGAGCGCTGACGTCGTGCTCCCAGGGAAGTCGATGCCGAACGCCACGAAGGCGGCCTTGGATGAGCACTCGATCGACATAGGCCTTCTCAACGAGTGCTCTGCCCGACCTTTCGGTCACGAGCTTTTAAGCGGCGAGTCCATTCGGCCGGGTCGAGCATTCGAGCATAAGCCTTATTTAAACGACTAAGCACGTGAGCTCGTTGGCCAGCGGCGAGACGATTGAGATTAATGTCGAGAGGCTTAAGGAGTTCGTTAGTGAGGCTAAGAAGCTTAAGGAAGTAATGAAGAAAATCGAGGAGAGATGGGGAAATAATGTCATTCATAATACTTGTGGCGCTTCTTTCAATTGACTCCAGGTTATCGAACGCGAGCTCGAAACTATCATATTTAATGGGAATGGCGGCCGTCATCATCGGGCTCTTAATCGCGACTGCCGTTAAGGTCTTCACCTTTTAAGATCAGCTTAATTTTCCTGTGCTTAAGTTGTAGAGCGAAACGTAGGTGTAAAGCTAACGTTTCACTCTATAACTTAAGGTTGGCTAA